>NZ_JBJZOU010000013.1:0-88808 GCF_057808395.1 Serratia sp. TSO36
GTTTGCCGCTGGCTGCCAAGCCCGGCAAGGTAATGCCGGACGGCACTGAGTTTGTCTTGCAGCGAAAACTTCATAGAACTGCACCTCCAAATGTCAGATGTGTCCAACATTTGGGGTGCAGTTCACAGGGGGCCCTTGATCAGACTTTCAGGCGATTACTGCGCCGGTGCCGGAGCGGGTTCCGCTTCCTGCGCCGGTTCAGCGTCTTCCGCCGGGGCGCCCAGCATGGCGAACTGGCCGATGAACTCTTGCAGCGACATCTTGTTGCCGTTCAGGTCAACCTGGTTGTCGGCATAGTGGAACTGGCTCGCGATCACGCCGTCTTTCTGGGTGGTCAGCTTGAACATCTGGCCCATGGCCGCCAGGCCCTGCACTTGCTGCTGCGCCAGTTTCTGCGCGTCTTCCGCATTGTAACCCTGCAACAGCGCGGTTTTCGCGGTCACTTCGGTGGCCATCGCTTCCGGAATGGTCAGGTTGATATCCAGCTTTTTAACCGCCTGCGCGATCAGTTGATCCGGCGATTGCGCCGGGGAGGCGGCCTTGCTCGGATCGGTCAGCGCCAGATCCAGCGTGAAGGTGCTCTCGCCCTTGCTGTTTTTCCAGCTCAGCGGCGCGATGCTGAGGCTCGGGTTGCCTTTCAGCAGCAGCGGCAGGTTCTTTTGCAACAGCTCGGCGTTTTGCTGCTCATACACGGCCGGATCCAGGTTCTCGCCCTGTTGCAGCAGCGCCATGGTCTGGCGGTTGTAGCTGTCGGCGAAGTCTTTCAGCGCCTTGCCGTCGACGTTGTCGATTTTCAGCGCCAGCTTGCCGGCGCCGAAATCGTTGCCCTGCACCTTGAGCGCGTCCATGGTGTAGTCGATCTGGCCGCCGATATTGCTGCTGCCTTGCTCGCCGAACTTGCTCACCAGGTTGAAACCGTCCAACGCCACGGTATCTTTACCGTCGATCGTCAGTTTGAACTGCTTCAGCGTCATCGTCTGATCGCCGAGCTTCACGCCGAACTTGCTCTCGTTGCTGTTGCCTTTCAGGTTGAAGCCCTGGAAGGTGATCTGCTCGTTTTGACCGAATTCGTTCGGGCTGGCGAACACAATATTGTCGCTATTGGCGTCCAGCACGAATTTTTTCAGATCGCTGGACACGTCGGCGTTAATGGTGGCGCCGCTGAATTTCAGCGAAGACTTATCCTTTTGGTAGTCCAACGGGATGATGTCGATGGCGGACGAGGTGTCCCCGCTGTAAGAGATGCGCGAATCGGCGGTAAACAGCGATTTGCCTTTGGTGGTGTCAAACAGACCTTTCACCGCCGGAGTATTTTCCAGCTCGGTATGCACCGACGCCATGCTCGGCAGCAGATTGAATTTTTTCAGCTGGGCGAAGGGGAACGGGCCGTGATCGATGGTTTCCAGGAACGCCACTTCTTCGCCGGCTTTCAGCGCCGCGTCTTCACTGGTATCCGTGCCGTCGGAGCGCAGCACATAACGCACTTTGCTGCTGAACAGGCCGCGCTGGTAGTTTTCATAGCTCAGCTTCACGCCGGCTTTCGGCAGGTAAGCTTTCAGCTGGCCGTTGGCGTTGTCGACGACTTCGCCCATGTGCTGCTCGATCAGTTTCCCGGTGTACCAGGATGCCCCGGTCCATGCTGCGCCAAGAACCACAATGACGCTGACAGCGACTAACGATTTTTTCATAGCTCTGTTTCATCCTTTTTTCTTATCACCCTCCGTTGCGCGGGAGGGGCAAATAGGGGCCGAAAATAAACGCCCGCAGGCGTTTAATTGTGGGGGTAGCTCTCGCTTTCAGCAAGCAATTTGCTGAAATTTATCAACGGTTAGGCCAGCTGGTTATAAACCCTGGCGATGCGGCCGCTGCCGCTGACGTTGACCGGGGATTCGAAAGCCCCGATAAAGCAGGATTCGCCCGGTTTGAGCGTCAGGCGTTGCCCGGATTTTTCCAGCGTCGCTTCGCCGGTGACGCAGAACACGATGGCGGCGCTTTGCTGCGCCAGCGCCTGCGGGGCGGTGGTCAAATCGTGCAGCGAGAAGGCGAAATCCTCCACCGGAATCGGGAAGAACAGCTCGTTGTCGCGCGGCTCCGGCTGGGTCAGCAGGCCGGAAGCCGGCTGCGGGCGGAACTGCAGATTGGCCAGCAGCTCGGGCACGTCGATGAATTTCGGCGTCAGGCCCGCGCGCAGCACGTTGTCCGAGTTGGCCATCACCTCCAGCGCCACGCCTTTCAGGTAGGCGTGCGGCGTTTCGGCATACAGGAACATCGCTTCGCCCGGCGCGAGCTGCACCACGTTCAGCAGCAGCGGTGAGAACAGGCCGCTGTCGTCCGGATAGAAGCCGGCGATAAAGCGTACGGTATCCCAGGGTTCCCCCTGCTGGTTATTGAGCGCGGCTTTCAATACGCCGAGCGCCAGCGACTTTTGCTCGCCGCTCATCGTCAGCAGGCTGGCGAACAGGGTTGCGAGATGCGCGGTGTCCGGCTGTTGCAGGAAGGCGGCGATGTCGTGGTGTGCGCCGGCGATCGGTTGCAGCAGGGAAACGATATCGGCCAGTTCGCGAAAGCCGTTCATCGCCAGGAACGGCGTGAGGGCGAACACCAGCTCGGGCTTGTGGTTGGGATCTTTATAGTTGCGTTCGGCGGCGCTCAGGGGGATGCCGGCGGCATTCTCTTTCGCGAAGCCGATTTCGGCCGCCGCTTTGCTCGGGTGAACCTGGATCGACAGTGGCTGATCGGCGCAGAGTACTTTAAACAGGAACGGCAACTCGCCAAAGCGGCTGGCGACGTTGGTGCCCAGCTGTTTTGGCTGGTCTTCATCGATCAGATCGCGCAGCGAACGCAGCTCGCCGTCGGCGCCCGGCACGCGGGAAGGGCTCTTGGGATGGGCGCCCATCCACAGTTCGGCCATCGGCAGATTATCAGGGTTGGCGATGCCGTAAAGACGGGTCAGCGCATCGTGGCTGCCCCAGGCGTAATTCTGTACCGCGTTGGTCATTTTTTGCATGTCGATAAACGTCCTTAGCGTCATTGCCGTACCGGATGGCAATAACTTACTGATTTTATACGGTTAGTTAAATCTGTGCCGACAACCATCATACGCCCGCGTCGGCAGGAAAAATCATGGGCGCGATCAAAACAACGCCGAATAACGTCGCGCCCGGCAACGGGGCCAAAGTATAGCGTGATAACGATCGGCGCCTCAATTGGCGCGCAGGCCTCAAGGCGGCCCGGAAAACCCGCCATTCGATTATTTTTTGAACCGGCAGGATTATTGCCGATAGTCCGCTCATCCTGCCGCATTATTTATTATTCAGCATGTCAAAATATGACTGCTGAATTTATTTTTTACCGTCTGAGCCATTCCCTTATTATTATTTTCGCGCTGCGCCGGGCGATCACACGCCGAGCTTAAA
Source organism: Serratia sp. TSO36 (assembly GCF_057808395.1). Taxonomy (NCBI): domain Bacteria; kingdom Pseudomonadati; phylum Pseudomonadota; class Gammaproteobacteria; order Enterobacterales; family Yersiniaceae; genus Serratia; species Serratia sp. TSO36. The sequence continues at coordinate 3,417 of NZ_JBJZOU010000013.1, forward strand.
CCTGCGCGTCAGACCCCTTTACCGTAACGGCTAACGAGTCGATTTAACAAAACCAGAGGTCTGTTGCATGAAAAAACTGTTGTTGCTGTTGGGGCTTTGCGCCGGCGCAGCCCAGGCGGCGGTGATTGTCACCTATCCCTACGCGGCGCCGCGCGCCGTGGCGATCGCGCCGGCGCCGATCGTCGTTGCACCCGCGCCGGTCGCGGTTCCCGCCGCGATCGTGCCCGTGGCGCACCCGTTGGCGCTCACCGCCGGCGCGGTGGCGACCGGGGCCTATCGGCATCATGAACGGCAGGACGCCTACGACGAGATCAATCATCTGCAGCAACAACGTATCGATGAGCTCAATCATTTACAGGCGCAGCGCATCAATAATTTTAATTCGCGTCATCCGCGTTAATGAGTAGCCACACTTTTATTCTCCTGGCTCATTCCCGGCCGTTTATTTCGCCGCGGGTTAACCGATGGAAAATAACCGCGTCGTTAATGGGTAAAAAAGATGAAACGTGCTGTGAGATAACTCTCTTAATGCGAATAGTTATTATGTCACTATACTGGGAGTGCATGCCGACGGGGGATAGCGCGTCGGCCTAACCCTACGATTTTAGGAATTATGCTAAGGAGATAATGATGGCAGGCGTTCGTATCGAAAAAGACTCTATGGGCCCCATCGAAGTACCGGCCGACAAGCTGTGGGGCGCGCAAACCCAGCGTTCGTTGGCGCATTTCCGCATTTCCTCCGAAAAGATGCCGACCGCGCTGATCCACGCGCTGGCGTTGACCAAGCGCGCCGCCGCGCAGGTGAACGTGGATCTGGGGCTGCTGCCGGCCGAACGGGGCGCCGCCATTATCAGCGCCGCCGACGAAGTGCTGGCGGACAGCCATGCCGACCAGTTCCCGCTGTCGATCTGGCAAACCGGCTCCGGCACCCAGACCAACATGAACATGAACGAAGTGTTGGCCAACCGCGCCAGCGAGCTGCTGGGCGGCGTGCGCGGTGAAGAGCGCAAGGTGCACCCGAACGACGACGTCAATAAAAGCCAGAGCTCCAACGACGTGTTTCCCACCGCGATGCACGTGGCGGCGGTGATTGCGCTGCGCGAACATCTGATCCCCGAGCTGAAAGTGCTGCACAAGACGCTGAGCGACAAGGCTGAAGCCTACCGCGACATCGTCAAAATCGGCCGCACCCATCTGCAGGACGCCACGCCGCTGACCCTGGGGCAGGAGATCTCCGGTTGGGCGGCGATGCTGGCGCACAATCTGAAACACATCGAGGACAGTATTCCGCACATCGCCGAGCTGGCGCTTGGCGGCACGGCGGTCGGCACCGGGCTGAACACCCATCCGGAGTACGCGGTGCGCGTTGCTAAAGCGCTGGCGGAGTTGACCCATCAGCCGTTCGTCACCGCCCCGAACAAGTTCGAAGCGCTGGCGACCTGCGACGCGCTGGTGCAAGGGCATGGCGCGCTGAAAGGGCTGGCGGCCTCGCTGATGAAGATCGCCAACGACGTGCGCTGGCTGGCTTCCGGCCCGCGCTGCGGCATCGGCGAGATTTCGATCCCGGAGAACGAACCGGGCAGTTCCATCATGCCGGGCAAGGTCAACCCGACCCAGTGCGAGGCGATGACCATGCTGTGCGCCCAGGTGCTGGGCAACGACGTGGCGGTGAACATTGGCGGCGCTTCCGGCAACTTCGAGCTGAACGTGTTCCGCCCGATGGTGATCCACAACTACCTGCAGTCGATTCGCCTGCTGGCCGACGGCATGCAGGGCTTCAACGAGCACTGCGCGGTGGGCATCGAACCGAACCGCGATCGCATCACCCAGTTGCTGAACGAATCGCTGATGCTGGTGACGGCGCTCAACACCCACATCGGCTACGACAAGGCGGCGGAAATCGCCAAGAAAGCGCACAAGGAAGGGCTGACGCTGAAAGCCGCGGCGCTGAAGCTGGGCTACCTGACCGAAGCGCAGTTCGACGAGTGGGTGCGGCCGGAAGCGATGGTCGGCAGCATGCAGAAATGATTGATCTGTGAGGCAACCGGGGGCTTACTGAGGTAAGCCCTTTTTTTGTGGAGAAATCAAGATGTCGCGCGCACAACGTTTACTCGATCTGATGCAGCTGCTGCGCAGCCACCGTTATCCGGTGGCGGGCCATGCGCTGGCGCAGACGCTGGGCATCAGCATGCGCACGCTGTACCGCGATATCGCCACGCTGCAGCAGCAGGGGGCGGAGATCGCCGGCGAGGCGGGCGTCGGCTATGTGCTGCGCCCCGGCTTTATGCTGCCGCCGCTGATGTTCTCGCAGGCGGAGACAGAAGCGTTGGTGCTGGGCATGCGCTGGGTCAGCCGCCGCGGCGACAGCCAGCTGGCGAGCGCGGCGGGCCAGGCGCTGGCCAAGATCGCCGCCGTGCTGCCGCCGGCGCTGCGGGAGGAGCTGGAGGCTAACACGCTGTTGATCGCGCCGGTTCAGGCACCGCCGGTGGCGGATGAGCTGCGGGTGCTGATCCGTGACACCATCCGCCGCGAGCGCAAGCTGCATATCGGCTATCTCGATCTGGCGGGGCAGCGCAGCGAACGCCTGCTGTGGCCCTTTGCGCTGGGCTTTTTCGACCAGCTCCAGGTGCTGGTCGCCTGGTGCGAGCTGCGCCAGGCGTTTCGCCATTTTCGCCTCGATCGCATTCAGGCCGCCATGCCGTTGGAACAGCGCTATCCGCGCGGCCGGCGGCGGCTGCTGAAAGAGTGGCGCCTCAGCGAGGGCATTACGGAGCAATAGCGGCACGCTGCTGCCATAAACTGTCAGCCGCGCGCTTTAGTCTGTGCCTATCGGGAACCGGCTGGTTCCCATCACCCAGAGGACAGACCGATGACTCTTCCCAGCATGACCCTGCTTTACGTCGATAACCCGCTGAACAGCGCCGCCTTTTATCAACGCTTACTGGGACAGGCGCCGGTGGAACTTTCTCCCGGCTTCGCCCTGTTCGTGCTCAACAACGGCTTTAAGCTGGGGATGTGGGCCAAACAGGGGGTAAAACCTGCGGCGACCCTGACCGGCGGCGGCGGTGAACTGGGCTTTTTGTGCCAGGATCCGCAAGAGGTCGAGGCGCGCTATAACCAGTGGCGCGAACTCGGGCTGCCGATTGAACAAACGCCGACCGAGATGGCGTTCGGTTACACCTTCGTGGCGCGGGATCCGGACGGCCATCGCCTGCGGGTGTATGCCCTCAGCGAGTAGCGTCGTCGGTATACAGGTGCAGGCGTGGCACCAGCAGCCGCAGCGGCCGGGCGTCGGGTTTGTAACGGTGTTTCACCGCGTCGACGTCGTAGTTGAGCAGCTCGCCAATCTTCGGCACCGCGGCGCCGTTTTCAACCTGACACAGGGCGATCAGCGGCAGCGGGCAGGGGTGTTGCACCTGTTTTTGCTGCTGCTGATACCACACCCGGGCGATCGGCTGCACTTTGACCGGCCGCTTGATTTTCAGCGTCGCGTGCTGCGGCAGGCGGCTGACGTCGTCTATCTCGCGGCTGACCAGGGCAGCCCACTGTTCACGGCTGTGCGGCGGCACCGCGCGGCCGGCTTTCAGGCTTTTCTCCAGCTGTGCCAGGATGTCGTCCCGCTTGACGTTTTTGATGATGTGCTTGTTGGCCCAGCCGAAGCGCACGGAGTCGGGATTGGTCAGGGCGGTGAGGGTGCGATAGGCGCTGAGGGTAATCAGCCCGTGCAGATGGGTGTGCACGAACTCGAAACGCTGCTCCGGCGCCAGGCCGGAATCGACGGTGATAATCTGTTCCAGCTCGCCCTTCAGGCGATTGATCAGCGCCAGCTGCGTTTGCAGCACCTGATACTCCGGCTGCTCCACCGCCAGACAGATGACGCCGGGCAGGCGAACGGCGGCCTTGCTGCTGACATTCTCCCGGTTATGGTGGATAAACAGCCGCTGATAGTGCTCCAGCGCCAGATCGCGCGCCGCTTGCCCTACATGCTGTTCGACCGCGATATGTGAGATGGCCTGATGTTCCTGGCCTTTTTCAACCTCCGGCAGGCTGAACACCCGCGCCGCCAGCAACCGCAGCGGGGCGATCTGCTGCTGCAGCGCGCCGAGCGCCTGCTCCAGTTCGCTAAAGCAGGCGTTCATCCGGCCAATCACATCGTATCTGCTCATCGCACCCTCCTATTTTAGTTACAACATACTATAGAAGAGTAGCAGACTGGGGGCAACATAGGCTACCGGGGAAAAGGCGGCTTCATTGGCCACCCGGCTTATCAGCGGAAAATACGCCATAACGGTCTTTGGCGGCAGGGCACGCAAGACACTCTGTATGCGTAGTGTTTTGATTATTTTATGGATTTTATCCTGTTCGTTTGTGTTTTGTTTAATCCATTTTCCGCACGCCGTTGTCCAAACGCTGGAACAAACGGAATGGCAGGACGCGATGAGCCCTTGGGGTTATCTTTTCTTCTGTCATTAACGGGCGCTTTAAACGGAGGTTCACTGTGGATATTAAACAGAAAGTCAAAAACATGACGCTGGAAGAGAAAATCGGGCAAAAAATCATGCTGGATTTTCGCTACTGGGATCGGAGCGGTAGCAGCAATCAGGATATGACCGTTCCCGATGAAGCCATTGGCAAGCTGATCGCCGATAACCACGTGGGTGGGGTGATCCTGTTTGCCAATAATCTGAAAGACAAGCAGCAGATCAACACATTGACGGCCTGGTATGCCGCGATGAAAACCCACGCGGGCATTCGTTTGTTTATTGGCACCGACAACGAAGGCGGTAACGTTTTCCGGCTGCCGCGCGGCGACTATGCCTCATTTCCCGGCAATATGGCGCTCGCAGCGGCGATTGAGGGCGGTGCGGATAAACATCTCGCCGTTGAACAAGGCAAACTGATGGCCCAGGATATGCGCGCGTTGCATATCAATACCAACTTTGCCCCGGTCGTGGACGTCAACACCAACCCGTTCAATCCGGTGATTAACGTTCGCGCCTTCAGCGATGATAAGAACACCGTTTCCCGTCTGGCAGAGAAAATGGTGGCGGGCATGAAACAGCAGGGGCTGATCACCGCTTACAAGCACTTCCCCGGCCATGGCAGCACCTCGACCGACTCGCATACCGGTTTGCCGCGCGTCGATCGCACGCGGGAAGAGGCTTTTGCCATCGATATCGCCCCTTACAAGCAGGCCATCGATCGCTGCGCGGCGCCGGACATGGTCATGACCGCCCATATTCAGTATCCGGCACTGGATAACCGCCAGATAGACACCCGCAGCGGTGAAAAAATCACGGTGCCGGCCACCATGTCGCATGAAATTCAGACCCAGATCCTGCGCAATGAATTGGGGTATGCCGGCGTAACGATTTCAGACGCGCTGGATATGGGCGCGATTGCCGAGCATTTCAGCCAGCAAGCGGCCGCTGAAAACGTCTTTGCCGCCGGGGTGGATATTGCCCTGATGCCTGTCAGCATCGCCTCGCCGGCCCAGGCGCGCTTGCTGCCGGAACTGATCCGTTACCTTGCGGACAGGGTGAAAACGGGGCATCTCAGCGAAGCCGATATCGATGCCTCGGTCGAGCGAATTTTGCGCCTGAAATTACGCCATAACCTGATGGGCCATAGCGACAGGCCGTGTTCCAACGACGCTTCGTCCTCAGCGCACAAGCTGGAAAAACGCATCGCCGATCGCTCCATTACCGTGGTGATCAATCGCCACAGCCTGTTGCCGTTGAAGGACAAAACGCTGCGCTACTTTATTTTGACCCCGTGGGGCGAGCAGGCCAACGGCATTGCGCGCGTGATGGCGCAGGAGGGGTATCAGAACGTCGTTGCCGCGAAGGAAACGGAACTGAGCGACGCCCAAGTCAGAGAGCATATTGCCGGCTGCGACGTGTTCCTGCTCGGAACGCTGTCAACCCGCTTTACGCCTGCCGAGCAGGATGGGGTGGTGACTTCAGCAACCGGAGCGGGCAATGACGGCAGCCCTTATCCGGGCTGGTTGAAATACGCCGCCGAGCAGGGGAAAAAACGCGTTCACCTCTCACTGCGCGCCCCTTACGATATCGTGAACTATGCCGCAGAGGTGGAGGCGGCCGTCGCCACCTACGCCTACTACGGGTATGACAGCGGCGTGTGGCGCGGCCCTTCGATGGTCTCTTTGGCGCAGGTGCTGACGGGTAAAATCAAACCGCAGGGCAAATTGCCGGTCAACACCTGGCATGACTACGATGCGGAAACCAATACGGGCAAGGTGGCGTTCCCTCGTGGGACTGGGCTGAGCTGGTGATGGGATAAGGACACCGGCGTCGTCTGAAAAAGGCGACGCCGGCAGCTTGATAGCGGGCAGTTTCTTGCTCTGCACGTAACGACATGGGATAACCGTCACTCACGGAAGGAGAATCAGGATGCCGACAGGCGCAACAAAATTAGGCGGATGGCTGTTGATGGCCGCCATGCTGGGCGTGAGCGGATGCGCCAAGCCACCCGAACCGGAGAAGCCCCCGCAGTCGACACCGCCGATAACACCGATGCGGGGCATCTGGCTGGCCACGGTCATTGGCCTGGACTGGCCGCCGGCGGCCTCCCTGAAGGCGGAAACCGCGCAAGATCGGGTTTGCCAGCAGAAACAGGGGCTGACGGACGCGCTGGACGAGATGGTGAAAACCGGGATTAACACGGTCTATTTTCAGGTTAAACCGGACGGCACGGCCCTGTGGCGCTCAAACATCTTGCCCTGGTCTGAGGTGTTGACCGGCACCGTTGGCCAGGATCCCGGCTATGATCCGCTGGCCTTTATGCTGCAAGAAGCGCACCGGCGCGGCATCAAGGTGCATGCCTGGTTGAACCCTTATCGGGTTTCCATGAATACCCGCCCACAGACGATTGAGGCACTCAATCATACGCTGCAGTCGCCGCCGGCCAGCGTCTATGCGCTGCATCCCGACTGGATACGCACCGCCAACGAGCGCTTCGTGCTCGATCCCGGCCTGCCCGACGTGCGCAACTGGATCACCGGCGTGGTGGCTGAAATCGTCAAAAACTATGAGGTCGACGGCATTCAGTTTGACGATTACTTCTATTACGAAACGCCGCAATCGCCGCTGGATGATGAACGAACATATCGCGCATACGGCAAAGGATTTGCAGACAAAGCCGCCTGGCGCAGGGACAACACGCTGCAATTGATAAAACAGGTGTCAGCCGCCGTCAAAGCATTGAAGCCCGAGGTTGCGTTTGGCATCAGTCCGGCGGGCGTATGGCGAAACAAAGCGGACGATCCTGACGGTTCGGCGACGCGGGCAGGCGCGCCATCGTACGATGCGGCCTATGCCGATACGCGCCAGTGGGTAAAACTGGGGCTGCTCGATTACATCGCACCGCAGCTGTATTGGCCTTTTGATCGCGAAATTGTCCGCTACGACGTGCTGGCCAACTGGTGGGCCGAGGTGGTGAAAGGCACGTCGGTTCGGCTCTATGCCGGGGTGGCGCTGTATAAAGTAGGAACGCCTGCGGCTAGCGAGCCGGCCTGGACCGTCGAGGGCGGCGTTCCCGAACTGAAAAGGCAGCTCGATCTCAACGAAAGCCTGCCGGGAATGGGGGGAACCATCCTGTTCCGGCAACGCTATCTGACTGAGCCGCAAACGGATAAGGCGGTGGAGTACCTGCGCACCCGCTGGAAAACCGGTCAATAATCACAGGCACTGGCATGACAAGCCGCGGCAAACCACCGCGGCTTTTTCTCTTCAAAGGCGCGCCGCTTCCGGCAGGCGTTTCAGGTAATGCACTACCAGCAGCGCCAGCAGCAGCATCAGGCTGATGAACGCCGCCACGCCATTCCAGCCGAAACTGTGCCAGAACACGCCGCCGAGGGTGCCGGCCACGCTCGAGCCGACGTAATAGCAGAACAGATATAGCGACGACGCCTGGCCTTTGGCGCGGCGCGCGCGGCGGCCGATCCAGCTGCTGGCCACCGAGTGGGCGGCGAAAAAGCCGGCGGTGAACAGCATCATGCCGATAAAGATCGCCGGCACCTGCGGCAGCGCGGTAATCAGAATCCCGATCAGCATAATTACGATCGAGGCCAGCAGCACCGGGCCGCGCCCGAAGCGCGAGGTGAGCGCGCCGGCCTTGGGCGAGCTGTAGGAGCCGGTGAGGTACACCACCGACAGCAGGCCGACGATCGCCTGGCTCAGGTGGTAAGGATCCGCCAGCAGGCGATAGCCGATGTAGTTGAACAGGGTGACGAAGCTGCCCATCAGCAGGAAACCTTCCGCGAACAGCAGCGGCAGGCCCTTATCGTGCCAATGCAGTTTGAAATTGATCAGCAGGGTGCGCGGGCGCAGCGAGCTGGCGCGAAAATGCCGCGAGGCGGGCAGGATGCGCCAGAACATGCAGGCGGCGGCGAGGGCGAACAGGCCGATGACCCCGAGCGACACGCGCCAGGAGAAGAAGTCGGTCAACACCCCGGTCACCAGGCGGCCGCTCATGCCGCCGATCGAGTTGCCGCTGATATACAGCCCCATCGAGAAGGCGACGAAGCTGGGATGGATCTCTTCGCTGAGATAGGTCATGCCGACCGCCGCCACGCCGCTCAGCGACAGGCCGATCAGCGCGCGCATCAGCAAGATGCCGTGCCAGCTGGTCATAAAGGCGCAGATCAGCGTGCAGACCGCCGCCAGCAGCAACGCCACCACCATCACCGATTTGCGGCCGATGGCGTCGGACAGCGGCCCGGTGAACATCAGGCCGATCGCCAGCAGGCCGGTGGAGACCGAGAGCGACAGGCTGCTTTCCGCCGGCGAGACGCCGAAATCTTGCGACAGCACCGGCAGGATCGGCTGCACGCAGTAGAGCAACGCGAAGGTCGCCAGCCCGGCGGAAAACAGCGCCAGCGTCACGCGCATAAACTGCGGCGTGCCGCGTTCGATGTAAGGGAGTTTGTTGTTGAGGGTGGAGCGTTTTACTTTTGGCGCAGCGGCCGCGTCATCGTTGGCGGCCAGCGTCGACGGCATCGCGGCCGCAGAACGCACAGGGGTTGTCACAGCGTTTCCTTACCGAACTTCGGGGAGATAAACAGACACTTTGCAGATAACAAAATGATAGGGAGCGGCGATTTTTTTGTCTAATATATTAATAATTAAAATTAAGACGTTTTAAATATGAATATCGAATTGAGGCACCTGCGTTACTTTATCGCCGTGGCGGAAGAGCTGCATTTTGGCCGCGCCGCCGAACGGCTGCGCATCTCCCAGCCGCCGCTCAGCCAGCAAATCCAGGCGCTGGAGGAGATGGTCGGCGCGCGGCTGCTGGCGCGCAACAACCGCAACGTCAGTTTGACCCAGGCCGGGGAGATGTTCCTCAAAGAAGCCTATCAGGTGCTCGATCAGGTCGGGCGCGCGGCGGAAAAGGCGGCGCGTCTGGATCGCGGCGAACTGGGGGAAATGACCATCGGCTTTACCTCTTCCGCGCCCTTTATCGGCGTGGTGTCGCGCAGCCTGCGCGCCTTTCGTCAGCACTCGCCGCAGGTGCATATCAAAATGCGCGAAATCAACACCAAACAGCAGATCGAACCGCTGCTGAACGGTGAGCTGGATCTGGGGGTGATGCGCAACACGCGGCTGCCGGAGGCGCTTCACTATCAGCTGCTGCTGCGCGAACCGCTGGTGGCGGTGGTGCCGCAAGGGCATCCGCTGGCGGAAACGCCCGGCGGCGCGCTGCGTTTCCAACATCTGGCGCAGGAGCCGTTCGTGTTTTTCTCGCGCGAAGTGGGCACCGCGCTGTACGACGAAATTCTGCTGCTGCTCGGCAAGGCCGGCATAACTCCGTACATCACCCAGGAAGTGGGCGAAGCGATGACCATTATCGGGCTGGTTTCCGCCGGGTTGGGGGTGTCGATTCTGCCGGCCTCTTTCGCCCGGGTGCGGGTGGACGGCGTGCGCTACCTGCCGCTGGCGGAACCGGACGCCACCACTGAAGTGTGGCTGGTGCATCACCGCCGGCGGCCGCTGACCGCTGCGGCACAGGCGCTGATGGCGTTGATGCTCAAATGACGCCGAAACCGGGTAAATAAAACTCGATTCACGCTGAAATTGCGAGGAATTTGTGCAGCAAATCACATAACGAATCAAATAGTTGACGCTGTATGACAAAAGCCCCACCATAACCCCTAGTCTTTATTTAGAAGCGCGAAAAATAGTAGGAGCAGGTTTGTGATTGCGGTTGGGCAGCCTGGGCATATCGATCAAATCAAGCAGACTAATGCGGGGGCGGTTTATCGGCTAATCGATCAACTGGGCCCGATTTCGCGCATCGAACTGTCAAAACGCGCGCAGCTGGCGCCCGCCAGCATCACCAAGATCGTGCGCGAACTGCTGGAAGCCCATCTGGTCAAGGAAACCGAGTACCAGGAAATCGGCAGCCGGGGCCGCCCGGCGGTGGGCCTGGTGCTGGACACCGAAGCCTGGCATTACCTGTCCGCCCGCATCAGCCGCGGCAGCATCACGCTGGCGCTGCGCGATCTCAGCAGCAAACTGGTGGTGGAGGAACAGCTGCCGCTGGCGGCCGAACACCCCGAACCGCTGTTGAAACGCATCCTGACCGAAGTCGACCAATTCTTTATCCGCCATCAAAGCAAGCTGGAGCGGCTGACGGCGATCGCCATTACGCTGCCGGGCATGATCGACGTGCAGTCCGGCGTGGTGCACCGCATGCCGTTTTACGACGTGCTGGAGATGCCGCTCGGCCCGGCGCTGGAAACCCGCACCGGCCTGCCGGTTTACCTACAGCACGACATCAGCGCCTGGACCATGGCCGAAGCGCTGTACGGCGCCTCGCGCGGCAGCCAGAACGTCATTCAGGTGGTGATCGACCATAACGTCGGCGCCGGGGTGATCACCGGCGGCCATGTGCTGCACGCCGGCAGCCACAGCGTGGTGGAGATCGGCCACACCCAGGTCGATCCTTACGGCAAACGCTGCTACTGCGGCAACCACGGCTGTCTCGAGACCGTGGCCAGCATCGAGAACATGCTGGAGATCGCCCAGCAGCGGCTGAGCGGCTCGATGAGCTCCAGCCTGCACGGCGCGCCGCTGACCGTCGAATCGCTGTGCGACGCCGCGCTGGCGGGGGATCAGCTGGCGCGGGACATCATCCTCGGCGTCGGCCACAGCGTGGGGCGCATTCTGGCTATCATGGTCAACCTGTTCAATCCGGAGAAGATCCTGGTGGGCTCGCCGCTCAACCGCGCGGCGGAGATCCTGCATCCGGCCATCGCCTCCTGCATTCGCCAGCAGGCGCTGCCGGCCTACAGCGAGCAGGTCAAGGTCGAATCCACGCAGTTCTTCAATCAGGGCACCATGCCTGGCGCGGCGCTGGTGAAAGAGGCGCTGTACAACGGTTCATTGCTGGTGCAGCTGTTGCAGGGCTAACATCAGAACTTCTTATTAATCCCGCAAAAGATTGAGCTACCTCAAGCCCCTATGAGGGCGCATCCCCTAGAATTTTTCCGCAAGACTTCTTCGCCGCCGGTGCGGCGACACATTGTTAACGGGGCATTCTGGGGCATTTTATTCATGTTGAAGCGTTTATTTGTGACAGGCACGGATACCGACGTCGGTAAAACCGTGGTTTCCCGCGGGTTGATGCAGGCGCTGGCCGCCGATGGCCGTTCGGTGGCCGGCTACAAGCCGATCGCCGCACGCTGCCAGGAAACCAGTGAGGGCATCCGCAATAAAGACGCTTTGGTGTTGCAGGCCACCTCAACCCTGCCGCTGTCCTACGAGGAGATCAATCCCATCACCTGCCTGGATGAGGTGTTTCACGCGCATGCAACCGAGGACATCAACTATGGCGTGATGAGCAGCGGTCTGCGCGATCTGTCCGCCAAAGCCGACACGGTGGTGGTGGAAGGCAGCGGCGGTTGGCGGGTGCTGATGAACGATCTGCGGCCTTACGCCGAGTGGGTGGTGCAGGAACAGCTGCCGGTGGTGCTGGTGGTGGGCATCAAACTGGGCTGCGTCAGCCACGCGCTGCTGACCGCGCAGTCGATCATCAACGACGGTCTGCCGCTGCTGGGCTGGGTCGCCAACCGCATCAACCCGGGGTTGGCGCACTATGCCGAAACCATCACGGCGCTGCAGCAGCGCATTCCCGCGCCGCTGCTGGGTGAAATTCCGTATCTGCCGCGCGCGGAGCAGCGCGAACTGGCGCACTACCTCGATATTTCCACGCTGCTGTAAGTCCGTTCAGGCGCAGAGCGTCGCCAACAGCCGAGCGGCGATCAGCAGGCCCAGCCCATACACCGTGTGGGTGAGCAGGCTGAGGAGCCGCGCTTTTCGTGGGTAGGCGGTTTTCGCCGCCGCCACGCCAAAGCCCAGCGCGGGCTGCATCACCAAAAACGGCGCCGCCAGGCTCAGCCAGCCGCTCAACAGCGCGATGAGCGGCTCCGGCGCCGCATACCACTCGCTGCCCGCCAACCCGAGCGGGATAAAGGCAAACGCGATGCCGATGGCGTAATGCAATATCCAGCCGATTTCTCTCTCCCCCCGGCGCGGCGGCGCCGTAACGATGGTGGCGTGAAACCAGCGGCCGTCGAACATGCCGAGAAACCAACGGCCCACCAGCGCATAATCGAGAGAAGGGATGTCGAAGCGCCGCTTCAGCAGCAGCGCCCACAGATCCATACAGAGGGTGGCGCCGGCGCCGGTTAACAGGATGCGCACTAGCAGATCGGGGGTCATAGGGTGTCCTTGGCTCAGTGACGTGATAATGTGCGCACAGTGTGCAACTTAAAGTCGGCTTCAAGTCAATGGCAAAAGAACTGGATATCGGCGCGGTGGCGCGCCTGAGCGGAGTCGCGCCTTCCGCGCTGCGGCATTACGAGAAGAAAGGGCTGATCGCGTCGACGGGCCGCCACGGTTTGCGCCGCCAATACGCCGCCGGCGTGCTTGACCAACTGCGGCTGATCGCGCTGGCGCGCCTGGCCGGTTTTACGCTGGACGAGATGAGCGCCTTGTTTGACGAACGGGGCAAGATAGCGCTCGATCGCGGGCTGCTGGCGGCGCGGGCGGATGAACTGGATCGCCATATCCAACGCCTGATGCAGGTGCGCGACGGGCTGCGCCACATGGTCGATTGCCCTGAACCCGAGCACCTGCAGTGCCCGCAGTTCAGGAAAATCCTGCAGCAGGGCGAGTTCTAAGCCTCGCGTTTGGGCGGCGGCGCCGAGTGATACACCGACACCGGCCGCAGACCGCGCGACACGGTGGTGGCGATCACGCACGAGAGCAGAATGCCGGGCAGCAGCGCGTATTCGCCGGTCATTTCAAACACCATCAGCGCCGCCATGATTGGCGCATGGGTGGTGGCGGCCAGCAGGGTGGCCATGCCGGTCAGCGCCAGCAGCAGCGGCACCGCCGCATCCATGCCCGGCCACAGGCCAAACAGCTGACCGATGATCGAACCGAGCGCGGCGCCGACGAACAGCGTCGGGGTGAAGACCCCGCCCGGCGCGCCCGACCCGCTGCTGGCGAGGATCGCCAACAGTTTGCACACCAGGATCGCCCCCAGCAGCAATACCCCCGGCGGCGCGATCAGCAGCGCCTGTACCACGCTGTAACCATTGCCCCACACCTGCGGGAACAGCAGAGAAAGCAGCCCGACGATCAGGCCGCCCAGCGCCAGCTGCAACGGCGGCTTCAACCGCAGCGAACGGAACGCGCGGCCGGTGGCGGTCATCAGCCATAAAAACAGCGGCCCGCCGGCGCCGGCCACCACGCCGACCAGCGCCATCAGCAGGTATTGCGTCGGCAAGGGGGCGGCGAGCGGCGTCACCAGATAGAGCGGCGCCTGGCCGCCGTTGAGCAGGTTGGTCATCAGCAGGGCGCTGACCGCGGCGATCACCACCGGGCCGAGCGAGGCCAGCATCAGGGTGCCGAACAGGATCTCGGCGATAAACAGGCTGCCCGCCAGCGGCGCATGATAGGCGCTGGCCATCCCGGCGGCGGCGGCGCAGGCCACCCACAGTTTCCACTCTTTCTCGTGCGTAAAGCGCTGGGCGAACAGCGAGCCCACCAGCGCCGCCAGCAGGATCATCGCGCCTTCGCGGCCGATGGCGCTGCCGCTCGACACCACCAGCAGCGACGCCAGGCACTTCACCAGGCTGGCGCCGGTGTCCAGCTTGCCGTTGCCGGTCTCGATCGCTTCCATATAGTCGGTGGGCGCCGCCGGGCGCTGGTGGCGGTAGCGCTGATGCATATACAGCAGCAGGCCCGCCGCCAGCCCGCCCAGCGCCGGAGTGAGGGCGCGCCGCCAGCCGGGCAGCGCGGCGGCGGCGGCCACCAGGCTGCCGTCGGCATTGCCGAGCAGCAGCCACTCGAGGCCAATCATCGAACGGTGGAACAACCACACCGCCAGGGCGGCGGCGACGCCGATGAACACGGCGATAAACAGGCTGCGCAACAGGGCGCGATAGTGGTGCAGGTGGACCAATCTTTTCATGCGTGGGCAGCGTCGTGAGAAAAATCAAAGGGTCATCAGCGCATTGTGCTTGGCGCTCCGGCCGATGACCAGTGAATCTTTAGCAAACTGCGGCGTGGGCGGGGCGGCGAGCGCCCCGGCGTGGGTTATTGCGGCGTCAGCACCCGGCGCGTGCGGCCGGAGCTGAGGTAGTCGGCGATATAATCCTGCGAGATTTCGCCGCTGTAGCGGCCGTCTTCATCGACGATCGGCATCCAGGAGGTGTTGTGCTCGTACAGCTTCGACAGCACCACGCGCAGGTTCTCCTCCGCACGGGCGGTGACGCGGAAATGGTGCAGGCTGTCGGCGCAGATGCCCGGCGCGCCGCGTGCCTCGCGGCGCTTGACGTACCCCAGCGGCTTGCCGTCGGCGTCCACCACCGTCACCGAGCGGGCGTCGATATCGTCCATCAGCCCGAACGCTTCCACTAGCGGCGTCTCCCGCCGCACCGTCACCGTTTCCTGTTGTTCGGCCACGTCGCCGGCCTGCACCAGCAGCAGGCGCTTCAGCGTGCGATCCTGGCCGACAAAGGAAGCGACGAAGTCGTTGGCCGGCCGCGCCAGCAGCTCATCGGCGCTGGCGTTCTGCACGATCTTGCCCTGGCGGAACACCGCGATGCGATCGCCGAGCTTTAGCGCTTCGTCGATGTCGTGGCTCACCAGCATCACGGTCTTTTTCAGCTGGCGCTGCATGTCGAGAAACTCGTTCTGGATGGTTTCGCGGTTGATCGGATCCACTGCGCCGAAGGGTTCATCCATCAGCAGCACCGGTGGATCGGCTGCCAGCGCGCGGATCACGCCGATGCGCTGCTGCTGCCCGCCGGACATCTCTTTCGGGTAGCGGTGCAAAAAACGCTTGGGATCCAGCGCCACCATGCTCATCAGCTCCTCGGCGCGATCGTGGCAGCGTTTTTTGTCCCAGCCCAGCATGCGCGGCACCACGGTGATGTTCTCCTCGATGGTCATGTTGGGAAACAGGCCGATCTGCTGGATGACGTAGCCGATTTTGCGGCGCAGGCTGACGGTATCCAGCGCGCTGGTGTCTTCGCCGTTGACCAGAATGGTGCCGCCGGTGGGTTCGATCAGGCGGTTGATCATCTTCAGCGTGGTGGTTTTGCCGCAGCCGGAAGGGCCGAGCAGCACGCAGATTTCGCCTTCCGGCACGTCCAGATTGATGTTGTCGACGGCGTTGAACGGCGTGCCGTTCTTTTGCATGAACTGTTTGGTCAGATTTTCCAATTTAATCATGAGCGGATCCCCTTGGGCGTTAGTGCAATTTGCAAGCGGTGCAATAACCAATCGAGGACGATCGCCAGCAGGCTGATCATCACGGCGCCGGTAATCAACTGGCGAATGTCGCTGCTGCTGATGCCGTTGAGCAGCAGCAGGCCGAGGCCGCCGGCGCCGATCACCGCAGCGATCGCCATCACGCCGATATTCATCACCACGGCGGTGCGGATGCCGCCGAAAATCACCGGCAGCGCCACCGGGATCTCCACCCAGCGCAGGCGTTGCCAGAACGTCATGCCGATGCCGCGGCCGGCTTCGCGCAGCCCGCCGGGCAGGTTGTCGAGCGCGGTGTGGGTGTTGCGCACGATTGGCAGCAGCGAGTAAAGGAACACCGCGGTGATCGCCGGCACGTAGCCGATGCCGTGGCCGATTAAGGAAAACAGCGGGATCATCAGCCCGAACAGGGCGATGGAGGGCACGGTCAGCACCAGCGTGGCCAGGCTCAGCACCGGCGTCGCCAGCCATTTGTGGCGGACGATCAGCACGCCGAGCGGCACGCCGATCAGGATCGCCAGGCCGACGGCGACGCCGACCAGCAGCAGATGTTCCAGCGTCAATCCGGCGATATAGGCCCAGTTTTGCCAGGCGTAAAGTATGGTATTCATCACATGCCTCCCTAAATCAGGCCGCGCTGCTTGAGGAACGCGTCGGCGACCTGTTGCGGCGTCTGGTAGTCGATATCCACCCTGGCGTTAAGCTCGGTGATCACCTGATTGTTGAACTGTTTCGACAGCGTGTTCAGCGCCTCTTCCAGCCCCGGCGTGTTTTGCAACACGTCGGCGCGCACCACCGGCGTGACCGCATAGCTCGGGAAGTAACCCTTGTCGTCTTCGAGCACCTGCAGATCGAAGCCTTTCACCCGGCCGTCGGTGGTGTACACCAGCCCGGCGTCGACGAAGCCGTCGCGGATGGCGTTGTAGACCAGGCCGGGATCCATTTGGCGGATTTGCGGACGATCGAGCGGCATGTCGTACAGCGCCTGCATCGGCTTCAGGCCGTCCGAGCGGCCGGCAAACTCCAGATCCAGCCCCAGCAGCCAGTTGTGTTTCGGGTCGGTTTTACGCACCTGTTCCACTTTGGCCACCAGCTGTGACATGGTGCGAATCTGCTCTTTTTCCGCGCGCTGGCGCTGCATGGCGAAGGCGTAGGTGTTGTTCATGTCCGCCGGCTGCAGCCACACCAGGCCGAGTTTGGCGTCGAGCTTTTTCACCGTGTCGTAAGTTTCCTGCGGCGTCATGCGCTTATTGATGTGGTTAAAGATGATCAGTGAGGTGCCGGTGTATTCCCAGGTCATGTCGATCTGTTTGTTGATCATGGCGTTGCGAGTGATCACCGTGGCCAGATTGGTCTTGGGTTCGACCTGAAAACCTTTGGCCCGCAGGTATTGCACGGTGATCGCCGACAGAATGCGCTGTTCGGTAAAGTTCTTGCTCGCCAGCGTCAGCGGGGCGGCCCAGGCGGCCGCGCCGGTCATCAGCAAGGAGAACAGCAGCGCGTGGCGGAGGCGTTGTAACCATCGAGTCATCGCGTTTCTCCCATCAGGATGCGGTGTGCGGGCTGAGCCGGCGGCCGAGACCGGCCAGCGCCAGATCGAGCAGCAGGGCGATCAGCGCGGTGGCGGCGGCGCCGAGGATCAGCGTCGGGAAGTCGTTCAGGTAGATGCCGGGGAAGATCAGTTCGCCGTAGCTGCTGGCGCCGATCAAAAATGCCAGCGGCGCGGTGCCGACGTTGATCGCCATTGCGATGCGCACCCCGGCGAAGATCACCGGCAGGGCGTTGGGCAGTTCGACCTGTCGCAGCCGCTGCCCGGCAGTCATGCCAATACCGTTGGCGGCCTCGACCAGCGCCGGCGGCACCGAACGCAGGCCGGCATAGGTATTGCGCACGATGGGCAGCAGCGAGGCGAGGAACAGCGCCACCACCGCCGGTCGGTCGCCGATGCCGATGATCACCATCGCCAGCGCCAGCACCGCCAGCGGCGGCAGGGTGTTGCCGACGTTAAAGATCTGCATCACGTGCTCCGCCCAGCGGCGGGCGAAAGGGCGGCTCAGCAGGATGCCGCTGGGAATGCCGACCAGCAGCGACAGCAGCATGGAGCACGCCACCAGGAACATGTGCTGCTGGCCGAGGTAAATCAAATCTTCCCGGCGCGACTTGAGGGTTTCCAAGCCGATGCCGTAAACCAGCAGCGCGACGACGGCGATAAACAGCAGGCTCCCGAGGAGCAGGCGCCGGTATGGCGCTGACTTGTGCATGATGTTGCGTCCTCCGTTGCGCGGAGCGGCCGATAGGCGGCGCATTCCGCTCTGATTGTTACCCACGGCCCGGCGGGCGTGGCGGTACAAAACGGGCGTTTCGCATGAGGTTAGCGACATTGAGCGAAGGGTGCGTTCGGCACAGCGTGCTGAACGTAGGCTCAATACGTGAGTTAATCAGCATAAGATACTGATATTTAAACCCGAGAAAGCACGAAGCCCAAAGGCGCCGGCTAGGGAAGGTATAGCACCCTGTCGTTGAGCGTGCCAAGTTTTATGAACAAAATCAGCTGATTGAGTTTGCCCAGATTGGCGCCGCAGACCGCGTCAGCGCTGGGATGCGTGGAAAGTAAAAAAAATCCGCAGCAAAACGTTACGCCGTAACAATCAGTCTAAATGGTGCGATTCGCCGCCGGCAAAGGCAGGATGTGAGGGCGGATAGACTCGGCGCAGACGCTTGCTGATATACTCAGGGAAAATAAAAACGCCAGGAAGCCAGCATAACGCCATGACAAATAACGTTTCACCCGCACCCATCGCCCACCGCCCGCTGATCCTGATCGCCTGCATGCTGGCGATGTTCATGTCGGCGATCGAAGCCACCATCGTCGCCACCGCCATGCCGACCATCATCGGCGATCTCGGCGGCTTTTCGCTGCTGGGCTGGGTGTTCGCGGTCTATTTGCTGGCGCAGGCGATCACCATTCCCATCTACGGCCGGCTGGCGGATCTCTACGGCCGCAAGCGGGTGTTCTTCTTCGGCGCCACGCTGTTCCTGGTGGGATCGGTGCTGTGCGGCTTCGCCCCCGACATGTATTGGCTGATCGGCTTCCGTCTGCTGCAGGGGCTGGGCGCCGGCGCCATCATGCCGATCGCCTCCACCATCATCGGCGACATCTACAGCGCCACCGAGCGGCCGAAGGTGATGGGCTACCTGTCGAGCGTGTGGGGCGTGTCGGCGATCATCGGCCCGCTGCTGGGGGCGTTTATCGTGCAGCACCTGCCGTGGGCGCTGGTGTTCTGGGTCAACCTGCCGATCGGCCTGCTGGCGATGCTTTTCCTCTGGCGCTATCTGCCGGCGCATCAGCAGCTGCGGCGGCACGCGCTGGATCTGGCGGGCACCGCCTGGCTGACGCTGTTTGTTTCGGCGCTGCTGCTGGCGCTGTTGCAGATGGAAAGCCTAGGATGGTGGGTGGTGCCGTTGCTCGCGCTGGCGGCGGCGTCGCTGGCGCTGCTTGTCCGCCAGGAGCGGCGCGCGGTCGAACCGCTGTTCCCGCTGGCGCTGTGGCAAAGCCGGGTGATCGTCGCCGGCAACATCGGCGGGCTGGTGATCGGCGCGGCGATGATGGGCATCAGCGCCTTCCTGCCTACCTTCATTCAGGGCGTAATGGGCGGCTCGCCGCTGGAGGCGGGCACCACGCTGGCGCTGATGTCGATCGGTTGGCCGTTGGCCAGCACGCTGAGCGGCCGTTTGATGCTGATGACCTCGTACCGCGCGACGGCGCTGCTGGGGGCGCTGCTGTTGGTGGCGGGCGGCCTGATCCTGCTGATGCTGCAGCCGACCGGCGGCCTGCTGTGGGGCCGGGTGGCGGCGTTTATGGTCGGCGCCGGCATGGGGTTGTGCAACACCACGTTTTTAGTGTCGGTGCAGAATGCGGCGCATTACAGCATTCGCGGCATCGCCACCGCCTGTACGGTGTTTACCCGCATGGTGGGGTCGGCCATCGGCACTGCGATTTTGGGCGCCACGCTGAACCTCAACCTGCAGTGGCGTTTGCCGGAGGTTGACGATCCGGTGCAGCGGCTGATGGAGCCGGCGGTGCGGCAGAGCATGGGAAGCGAAGCGCTGGCGCAGCTGATCCAGCAGGTGGCGGCTTCGCTGCATTGGGTGTTCCTGGCTTCGGCGTTGGTGTCGTTGCTGGCGCTGGCGGCGGCGATGCTGATCCCGGCGCGTTGTCGGCCGCAGGGCGAAGGGAAAGAGGCGGAGCAGGCGTAAGGGAAAAGTAAAGGGCGCGGCTGTGAATGAACTGCGCCCTGGATAGCCGATGCGGCTTACTGCGTGTTGGAGGTATCCTGGCTGCTGCCGGTCTGCGCCGCGTCACCGCGATCGTCGCCATTGTTCAGGCGGGTATAGACGATCTTCTGGGTGTCGTTTTCGCAGTGGCCGACCACTTGGCCGCCTGCTTGATCGGCCTGATCGTTAGGCACGATCTCCAGTTTGAAGCCGGACTCCGGAACGCCGTTATTGATGATTTTCTGCGAAATGTCCGCTTTCACGCTTTCGCAGGAGGCTAGGGCCGCCAACGGCTCGCCGGCCAGCAAGACAGCGGTTAATATCAGCGTTTTCTTCATCACGTCATCCTTTTAGACAATGGACTTCCTGTAACAGGATAGCAGTAATGGCGGCCGGGTTTCACGCTTGCCCGCCCGCCGCAGGCGGATTAAGGATTAATCCGACGCCCGGTCTGACGATCCAGACATTTACGGGTGTCCGGCTCCCAGTACGCGTTGACGTTGTTGCTGTCGTTGCAGCGATCTTCGTCATCCGCCGCGCGATCGGCCTTGTCGAACTCTTTCTCGACGCGAGTGTTAACCTTGTGGCGCAGGGATTTGGTATCATTCCACTGCTCTTTGCTCTGGCGTGCTTCTTCGGTGCTCATCGCGCCGCTGCCTTTGCCATCGACGGTGACGCAGGTGCTGCCCTGCGTGCAGGTGGCGGCCAGCGCCGGCGCCTGCCAGGCGCCCATAACGGCCAGCATGGCGACCGGCAGCATCCCGCGCAGCAGTCGTTGGGTCGAAAATGTTTTCATCGTTTCATCCTTATGAGTGAGTGCGCCTGATGATGGCGACACTGGCGTTACTTCGCCCGCAGGCGTGGTGACAAATATACCACCGCGCTTCTGAAATTCACCAGCCAAGCGCCGATTCGTTTACTTTATCGAGAGAAAACTGCGACCGATGTTAAAAACCACGCTGTTGTTTTTCGCCACCGCCCTGGCTGAAATTATCGGCTGTTTCTTGCCTTATCTCTGGCTCAAAAAGCAGGGCAGCGCCTGGCTATTGTTGCCGGCGGCATTGAGCCTGATGCTGTTTGTCTGGCTGTTGACGCTGCATCCGGCGGCCAGCGGGCGGGTCTATGCGGCCTACGGCGGCGTGTATGTGGCGACGGCGCTGCTGTGGCTGCGGGTGGTGGACGGGGTGAAGCTGTCTGCGCTGGACTGGGTGGGCGCGGGGGTGGCGCTGGCGGGCATGTTGATCATCGTTTCCGGCTGGCGCGCAGCCTGAGCAAACACGGCGGGAGTCGCCTCCCGCCGCCGGAGATCAGGCGCCGCGGTGGATGTTCAGCCCGGCGAAGGACTGGCTGACCGGCATCATTTCCAGCGTGTTGATGTTGACGCGCGCCGGCAACGTCGCGACCCAGAACACCGATTCGGCGATGTCTTCCGGCGTCAGCGCATCGGCGCCTTCGTAGGTTTTGTTGACCTTGCCGTCATCGCCCTTGAAGCGCACGTTGGAGAATTCGGTGCCGCCCACCAGGCCCGGCTCGATATCGGTCACGCGGATGCGCGTGCCGTGCAGATCGGCGCGCAGCCCCAGGCTGAACTGTTTGACGAACGCCTTAGTGGCGCCGTACACATTGCCGCCGGCGTAAGGCCAGTTGGCGGCGGTGGAGCCGATGTTGATCACATGGCCGACGTTGCGCTCGACCATGGCCGGCAGCAGCGCACGCGTCATGTTCACCAGCCCTTTGGCGTTGGTGTCGATCATGGTTTCCCAGTCATCGGCGTTGGCCTTGTGCGCCGGCTCCAGCCCCAGCGCCAGGCCGGCGTTGTTCACCAGCACGTCGATCTGGCGCAGCTCGGCCGGCAGTGC
Source organism: Serratia sp. TSO36 (assembly GCF_057808395.1). Lineage (NCBI taxonomy): Bacteria > Pseudomonadati > Pseudomonadota > Gammaproteobacteria > Enterobacterales > Yersiniaceae > Serratia > Serratia sp. TSO36. The sequence goes on from NZ_JBJZOU010000013.1 coordinate 25,357, forward strand.
TTCAATCGCCTGTTGAATGGCGGCGCGGTTGCGTACGTCGAGCCGCACGATGTGCAGCGCTTGCCCTAATTCGTCCTGCAGCTCTTCGAGACGCTCAAGGCGGCGCCCGGCGGCGATCACCTGGTGGCCTTCACGGATAAAACGGCGTGCGATTGCCTCGCCGAAACCGGAGGTGGCGCCGGTAACAAAAATAATCATGTTGCTGTTCCTCAACTGTTTTTACCCTACATGCCTCTATCATTAGCACAAACCCGCTGGCAGTGGCAGCGGTTATCGCGGCGCAGAGAAAAAAAGGCCGCACCGGGCCGCCGGCCCGGTGCGGATCAATGCTGAGGTGGCAGGTGGTAGACCACGGCGTCATACTTGATGTTTTCACGCTTGCCGGCCAGCACGCCGCCCAGCGACTCGGCGAGGCGGCGGCTGGCGGTATTTTGCTCGGCTACCGGGTAGATAAGGTGCTGAGGCTGAAAGCGCTCGCTGACCCAGCGCGCGATGCCCTGCACGATTTCGCGGCCGTAGCCCTGGCCGTGCAGGCTCTCTTTCACCCAGATGCCCAGCTCCGGGGTGCGGCTGCGCAGGTTGTGCGCGCCGCCGACGCCGACAAACTGCCGGTCTTCGCGCCGACGGGCGACGAAGATCACTTCTTCGCCTTCGCGCATCAGCGGTAGCCAGCCTTGCCAGACGTTGGCGAAATCTTCCGGCGACGCCTCCGGTTCAAAGGCCATAAAGCGCGTCAGAGTGGGGGTGATCGCCTGGTAAACATCGTCGGCGTCTGCTGCGGTAAAGGGGGCAATCAACAAACGGTCGGTGTCCACGCGGCACTGAGAAAGGTCATTATGATTCATCTTATTTTCCCTCGCTTTTCAGGCCAGAACGGCAAAAATCCACGCCCATAAATTAGGGCGGATCGTCGATATTACGCGCATTGGCGGCAGAAGCGACTTATTTTTCGTCGGTTGGGCAAGATGGAAAGATCGGATTTAGTGACAATGTCACGCTATAAGTGAGACGGCGAGCGCGATGAGGTGCGCCCGCCGCCGGGGATCAGAACTTCACCGAGCCTTGCAGATAGATGGTGCGCGGCTGGCCGATGTACAGACCTTTGTTATTGTCGTCATAGGCGCGGGTGAAATACTCGTGGTTGAACAGGTTTTTCACGCCGACGCCCAGATTCAGACCGGCCATTTCCGGGCCGAAATCATAGGCGGCGCGCACGCCCCACAGCATATAGCCGGGAATGCGGCCGGTGCTGCCGTCGGCGCTTTCCGCCACGGTGTTGGCGTTATCGGCGAACTGGCTGGATTGGAACTCGCCGTTGAGGTTAAACGCCCAGTTGCCCGGCGTGTAGTCCAGCCCCAGCGTGCCTTTATGCTTCGGTGAGAACGGCACCTGGTTGCCCTTGTAGCCGCCGTCTTCGCGGATAGTGGCGTTGACGTAGGCGTAGCTGGCGTAGGCGGTCAGATCGTCCAGTTTCGGCGTCAGCTGCGACAGATCGTAACGCAGGCTGCCCTCCAGCCCGGCGTGGCGAGTTTTGCCGCGCGCGGTCACGCTGTCGGTCACCTGGTTGGAGTCGTACTGGTTGTTGAAGTTGATCAGGAACAGCCCGATTTCGCCGGTCAGCGCATCGCCGGCGTAGCGGGTGCCCAGCTCCCAGGTGCGCGCCTTCTCCGGTTCAATCTTGCCGCTGTCAACCGCTTTGCCCATCTGGCTGTACTGCACGGTGCCGAAGGAGCCTTCGGTGTTGGCGTACAGGTTCCAGTATTCGTTAAGGTGATACATCACGTTCAACGCCGGCAGCGGCGCGTTATAGCTGACGTCGAGGCGGTTGTTCTTGATGTAGTTGTTCTGATACGACTTGATGTACTCGTAGCGCATGCCTGGCGTGATGGTCCAGTCGCCGATGTCGATGCGATCGTCGATATAGAAGGCGTGCGCCTCGGTGCCGGACTGGGTATCGCGATCGTACGGGCTGGCGCTGGACGGCAGCCGGCCGGTGCTGGCCTTGCTGGTGTAGCGCAGCTCGTGGGTGGATTCGCTGACGTAGCGGTAGCCGACGCCGACCTCATGCGCCGAATCTCCCCAGCGGAAGCTCTGGCTGTAGCGCGGTTCCACGCCGCGCACCCAGTATTCACGCGGTGACAACGTCAGATTTTTGCCCTGATCCAGATAGCCGCTGCGCAGGGTGTAGGTGTAAAAGCTCTGCACGTCGAACTTGTGCTGTTGATCCGGCTGATACTGATAGCCGAAGTTCGCCAGCTGGCGGCGGCCCCAGAACTTGTCGTACGGGCGCGTCGACTGGAACGGGTTGGCGTTGTAGTCCGCCCGGCTCAGGCCGCCCGGCATGTCCGCCTCGCCTTCGTAGTATTGCAGCAGGCTGTTGAAGGTGTGCACCTCGTTCGGGGCGTAACGGCTTTTCAGCATCACGTCGTCAATCTTGGTCGCGCTGTGCTCGCGCCAGTCGCTGCCGCGCGTGCCGGAGTAGAGCAGCGCCGCGCCGAAGCCGTTGTCGGCAGTGCCGCCGATCATCAGGTTGCCGGTGCCTTTCGGGTGATCCTGGCGCGAGGTCGGGCTGAGCTGCCCCTGCATGCCGGCCTCCATGCCGAAGGTTTTCGGGATGGCGCGGGTGACGAAGTTGACGACGCCGCCGACGCTCTGCGGCCCGTAGCGCACCGCGCCGCCGCCGCGCACCACGTCGATCGCGTCCATATTGCCGAGCGAGACCGGCGCCAGCGACAGCTGCGGCTGGCCGTAAGGAGCGAAGGGCACCGGGATGCCGTCCATCAGCACGGTGGAGCGGCTGGCGAGGCGCGGGTTGAGGCCGCGAATGCCGAAGTTCAGCGCCATGTCATGGCTGCCGGTGCCGTTGTTCTCCGGCGCCACCACGCCCGGCACGCGGTTCAACGCTTCGCGCACGGTGGTGGTGCCGGTTTTGGCGAATTCTTCGCGGCGCACCACGTCGCGCGCGCCGGGATGTTCGAACACGTCTACCTGACGGCCTTCCGCCAGCCAGTCACCGACCACGGTGATGTCTTCTTCCTTCTGCGGCTGCGGCAGTTTGGCCAGCGTGTAACCGTTGTTGCCGAGCGCTTTAGCCTGCAGGCCGCTGCCCGCCAGGAGGGCGTTCAGGCCGTCATCGACGCCGTAGCTGCCGCTCAGGCCCGGCGAACGTTTACCGGCGGTCAGCGCGCCGTCCACCGAGAGCGCGATGCCGGCGCGCGCGGCGAACGCGTTCAGCGCGCCGTCCAGCTCACCGGCCGGAATATGATAGGCTGCGGCGGCGCTGGCGGCGTTCGCCGTCAGCGGTGCGGCGAAGGCCAGGCCAATGGCCACGGCCAGCGGCGTGGCGCGTTTTCCCCAAAGCGAAGCCGGCGCTCCCTTTCCCCAAGCGTTGTTCATACCTTCTCCTGAATCATTTTTTATTTATTGCTGCAGTGTTTTCCTGGGAGTCGGATGAGCGAAGCAAAAGGGACAATCAAGAATGCGATTTTTTATCATTTTCATTTAAAAAATTCAGGCGGGAACGATTTGCAGCCAATAGCGGGTAAAGCTTTGCAGGCGCACCGGCAGCGTCTGGCTGAGCAGGGTGAGGGCGCGATCGGTATCGTTGAGCGGGAAACTGCCGCTGACGCGCAGGCCGGCAACGGCCGGATCGCAGCTCAGGTGGCCGCGTCGGTAGCGCGCCAGTTCGGCGATCACCTGGTCCAGCCGCCATTGGCTGACGCTCAGCACGCCGCGCAGCCAGCCGTCCTCCGCCGCAGCCGGTTGCTTGTCGCTGAAGGCCGAGGCACTGAAGCCGATCTGTTCCCCGGCGTCCACCCGGCGCGTTTGCTGCGGATCCTGCGCCAGCTGCGCTTCGACCGCATGCTCCAGCACCGTCAGGCGCGTCTCGCCGCCGATCTCGCGCACCAAAAAGCGGGTGCCGAGCGCGCGCATCGCCCCCTGCGGGCTTTGCACCCACAGCGGCCGGGGGTCGCGCCCGGTAATCAGGCTGATTTCTCCGGCGTGCAAACGGATCAACCGTTGACGATCGTCGTAATGCACGTCCACCGCACTGGCGGTGTTGAGCACCAGTTGGGTGCCGTCGCTTAACACAATGGGTTTGATTTCGCCGGTGGCGGTGCGGTAGTCGGCGCGCAGCTCCCGGCCGAACGGCGATTGGTAAAGGAAACCGCCGCCGCCTACGCCAAGCAACAGCAGCAGGCTCTTCAGCAGGGTGCGGCGATCGATTGCCGACTGGCGGCCGGCGCGATCGAGCGCGCGGTAGCTGAACTTGCCCGGCACGCCCTGCAGCTGGCTCTGCAGCGCTTCGACGCGCTGCCAGGCCCAGCGGTGATCGGCGTGCTGCTGGTGCCAGGCTTGCCACTGTAGGCGCTGGCGGTCGGTGACGTGCTCATCGCACAACAGGGCATACCAGTGTGCGGCCATCTTCAGCGCCTGGCGCTGCTCGGGGGTAATGGCGTTGCTCATGAGAAAACGTCGTTTTCCAGGCTGAACAGCAGGCAATGCTCGGTGGCCTTGGCCATGTATTTTTTAACCGAACTGACCGACACGCCGAGGCGCACGGCGATGTCCGCATAGCCCAGGCCTTCGAGCTGCGACAGCAGAAAGGCCTGTTTCGCTTTCGGCCCCAGGCCGTCGAGCATGGCGTCGATCTTCTGCAGGCTTTCCAACAGGCTCTGGCGCTGTTCCGGCGACGGGGCGTAGCCTTCCGGGATCAGCGTCAGCATCTCCAGATAGGCGCGCTCCAGCGTTCTGCGGCGGAACAGATCGACCATCACCCGCTTGGCGACGGTGACCAGAAAGTCTTTCGGCTCGCGCAGGGTCGCCGCGGCGTCGCTTTTCAGCAGGCGCATAAAGGTGTCCTGCGCCACATCGTCCGCGTCGAAAGCGCAGCCCAGCCGCCGGCGCAACCATCCCTGCAACCAGGCGTGATGGGTGGCGTAAAGGCGCGACAGCGCGGCGTGCGGGGCGGAAGCGGTGGCGGACATGGTTTTCGCATTGCTGGTCAAAAAGATGCGCGGATGATAATTGAGAATGGTTATCGTTTCAAGTTTGTCGGGTGGGTTCCTGAATGGTTCCGGCCTCTTTTTATCGCCTTGAAATAGGCTGACGGGCGCGAAAATATCCCTTTGCCCATTAAAGGTGCAGCAACGGTGTTATTTCGGTAAGCAAACGGTTGCTATTAGTCTGCCGTCGAAGATCGCCGCGTGTTTTATTCTTTTTCTTCGGTTGGTTTTCTTTGTTTAATTAGTATCACTTTGTTTTAACGTGAAAATATATTTTATGTCGGTCTGTTGGCACACGGCTTGCTATGCTTAACCCGGTCTTTAAGTTTGGGCAACAGAAGGCATTGTTTCATCGGCGCAGGTTATTATGCGGGTGAGATTGGCCGGTCGTCACAAGGAAGAAAATAATGGCACTGCAATTCACCACGGCTATTCGTGGCAATTTTTTTGATATCGCGGCCTGCGTGGAGGAACCGCAACAGCTTGACGAACGCCTGCGGCACATTCCCGACGGTTTGTTGCTGCTGAACGGGGGCGTCATCGTCTGGTTCGGCAGCTGGCAGCAGGGCGAGGCGCTGCTGCCGCCGGGTTTCGCGGTCACGGAGTATCGCGACAAACCGATCGTACCGGGCTTTATCGACACCCATATCCACTATCCGCAAACCGAAATGATTGCCGCCTATGGCGACCAACTGCTGGACTGGTTAAATAATTACACCTTCCCGACCGAAAGCCGCTATGGCTGCGAGCGGCACGCCGACGCGATGTCGGCCTTCTTTCTGCGGGAGTTGCTGAGCAACGGCACCACCACCGCGCTGGTGTTCGGCAGCGTGCACCCGCAGTCGGTCGATGCGCTGTTCAGCCAGGCGCAAACGCTGAACATGCGCCTGATCGCCGGTAAGGTGATGATGGATCGCCATGCGCCGCAGGCGCTGCTGGAAACGCCGGAGCAGAGTTACCGCGACACGCGCGAGTTGATTGAACGCTGGCACGGCAAAGGCCGCCTCGGTTACGCCATTACGCCGCGCTTTGCGCCAACCAGCACCCCGGCGCTGCTGGCGCAGGTGCAGCGGCTGCGCGAAGAATTCCCCGACGTGTGGCTGCAGACGCACCTGAGCGAGAATCCGCAGGAAGTGGCCTGGGTAAAATCGCTGTTCCCGCAAAGCCAAAGCTATCTGGACGTTTACCATCGCTACGGCATGACCGGCGGCAAAAGCGTGTTCGCACACTGCCTGCACCTGGAGGAGCAGGAGTGGGACTGCCTGTGCGAGACCCGTTCGGCGATCGCCTTTTGCCCCACCTCCAACCTGTTCCTCGGCAGCGGGCTGTTCGACCTGCAGCAGGCCTGGCGCAAGCGGGTTAAGCTCGGCATCGGCACCGACGTGGGGGCAGGCACCTCCTTCAATATGCTGCGCACGCTGGGCGAGGCGTACAAGGTCGGCCAGCTGCAGCATTACCGGCTCTCCGCCATAGAAGCGTTCTATCACGCCACCCTGGGCGGCGCCCGCGCGCTGTCGCTGGACGACAAAATCGGCAACTTCGACGTCGGCAAAGAGGCGGATTTCGTGGTGCTCGATCCGGCGGTGACGCCGCTGCAGCAGTTACGCTACGCCAACAGCGCCACGCCGGCGGAACAAGGCTTCGTGCTGATGACGCTGGGGGACGATCGCAATATTTATCGCACCTATGTGGACGGCAAGGTGGTTTATCAGGCGGCGGTGTCAGACTGATTTCATTCGCGGTGTTGGCGCAAAGGCATATTGGAATACGCCGACACCGCGTGGCGACAATTTTAACATAAGGAAGTGAAAGCCTTGATAGCGTTATTGCTGCACACGTTGTGGATGAAAAACAGACAATGGAAGTGCGGCGCATGATTATTTATTGGACATGCCGAGATGTAGTCTGAATACGATTATTTGGTTAGGAGACTCTTTATTGGTTTTTTATGAATACACATGGTGATATACAGCCATGTTGCTGGATAAGTGCGTAAAAAGCATTGCATTTCTTCGGGGGGCTCTATATCATAATGAGAATAATTATCTTTACGATATCGCTGCTTAAAAAGCAACAGGCTTGTTTTAATCACTGTTGCTGTTTTTTCGGTGTACTTCTGCATTTTACGAGCCAGGATTGGCTTGAGCTTTATTTCTGGAAAGGGATTTCATGCGTGATTTGTTTCGACAGGAAGCCACGGATCATCAGCGGGCGAAATGGGCGGGTAAGGCCTTATTGATAAACGGCTTGCCCGCCTGGTGCTTTGGTCTTTTATCGTTTTTATTTATTCTTGTTTTCCTCTCTTTTCTTATATTCAGTCATTATACGCGCCGCATTAATGTTTATGGTGAAATCACCACCTTCCCCCGCTCAGTCAATGTGTTTGCACCCCAGCAGGGTTTTATCTCGGAACGCTTCGTCGAAGTGGGCGACGTGGTTAAAAAAGGCCAGCGTCTTTATCAGATTGATGTCAGCCGGGTGACGGATAACGGGAAAGTGAGCGCCAATACGCGCCTGGCGCTGGAAAACCAGTTAAAACACGTTGACAGCATCATCCTTAAGTTGCAAGACAACAAGCGCATGACGCTGGAAAATCTACGCGCGCAAAAAAAACAGTATGAATTGGCGCACATGCAGTCCAAACAGCTGTTGGATAACGCACGAGAAGGGGTGGCATTTGCTCAGGACAACATGCGTTCCTATAAGGAATATCAGCAGCGCGGTCTGATTACCAAAGATCAGCTTAGCGGACAAACCTATTCTTTTTATCAACAACAAAGTCTGTTCCAAAACCTGCATAGCCAACACATTCAGGAATCGTTGCAAATTACGAATTTGGAAAGCGACATCGTTACGCGCGCGGCAGATTTCGATAATCAAATTTCACAGTACCAGTTTCAGCGTAATGATTTGCAACGGCAGTTAGCGGAAGCCGATGCCAGCGGCGCATTGATCGTGAACGCCCCGAGCGATGGCCGCATTGAATCTCTCAGCGTTACCCCGGGTCAGATGGTCAATAGCGGTGACAGTCTGGTACAGATTATTCCACGTAATGGCGCGATTTATCAGCTAGTTTTATGGTTGCCGAACGCCAGTGTGCCTTATGTTTCAGCGGGGGACGCCATCAACATTCGTTATGATGCTTTCCCCTATGAGAAGTTTGGCCAGTTTCCCGGCAGGATAGAAAGCATCGCTTATGTGCCGGCCTCCATGCAAGAAATGTCAACTTACAGCAGTTCTCCCGTGCATCAGCCCAACGCGCAAACGGCATCTTATTACAAGGTCACCGTTTCCCTGGATGAAACGCATATCAGTTACCAGGGCAAGGCGTTGCAGCTCACTAACGGCATGCGGGCTCAATCCACGCTGTTTCTGGAAAAAAGGCCTTTATATCAATGGATGTTCTCGCCTTTCTACGATATGAAAAACAGCCTGATGGGGCCAATCAATGACTGAATCTTATTTCGACACGCTAAAGGGCAAACTCAACTTGTCGCTGCGCCGCAAAGTGCCGCAGATCCTGCAAACTGAAGCCTCGGAATGTGGGCTGGCCAGTCTGGCGATGGTATGCCATTACCATGGCTTGCAAATCGATCTGTTTAATCTGCGCAGCCGCTACGGCTTTTCTTCACGCGGGGCGACGCTGTCCGCGCTGATTGACATCGCGAGCGCACTGAAACTGCAATCCAGAGCGTTATCGCTGAATATCGATGAACTTAAGGCATTGAAAATGCCTTGTATTCTGCATTGGGACATGAAGCATTTCGTGGTGCTTGTCAGTGTCAGCCGAGGGCGGGCGGTGATCCATGATCCTGCCTTTGGCCGTAAAGTGCTGGGGTTGCATGAACTGTCGCGGCATTTTACCGGCGTAGCGCTTGAGCTGTGGCCAGACAGTGAATTTCAGCCGATCAAACAGCAAAGCAGATTGCGTTTTCGCAAGCTGATGAGCAATGTGCGCGGCCTCAAGGGGGCCTTGCTAAAGATCTTCTGTCTGTCGATCGTGATTGAAACGGTTAATCTGCTGTTGCCCGTCGGTACGCAGTTGGTCATGGACCATGTGATTCTGGCCGGCGATCATGATCTTTTAGCGCTGATATGCATAGGATTGCTGTTTTTTATTTTATTCCGTACCGGCGTATCCATGTTGCGCTCGTGGATCTCTATCGTCATGGGCGCGTTGATAGACGTGCAGTGGAAGGCGGGAGTGTTCGATCATCTGATGAAATTGCCGCTTTCCTTCTTTGAGAAGCGCAAGTTGGGTGATATTCAATCCCGTTTCGGCTCATTGGATACGATAAGAGCGACTTTCACTACCAGCATCGTCAGCAGTATTATTGATGGCATCATGTCCGTAGGCGTATTTATCATGATGCTGCTCTATGGCGGCTGGTTGGTTTGGGTGGTGCTCGGCTTTACGGCGATATACGTTATTCTCAGGTTGTCGACCTATCAATATTATCGGCAGCTGTCGGAAGAGCAGTTGGTGAAAGGGGCACGAGCCGGGTCTCATTTCATGGAAACGTTGTATAGCGTCAGTACGTTAAAGGCGCTGGGGTTATCTGAAACCCGTTCGCAGTATTGGCTGAATCTAAACGTAGAAACGATCAATGCCGGTATCAAGCTGACCAAATTAAACATGATGTTTGGCGGCCTGGGGGCGTTTATCGCCACCTGCGATCAGGTGATCATCCTTTGGCTAGGCGCGGCATTGGTCATAGACAATCAAATGACGATCGGCATGTTTATCGCGTTTAACGCCTACCGCGGGCAGTTTTCGGAGCGTGCCAGCAGCCTGATCGACATGATGCTTCAGCTGCGAATGCTGAGTTTGCATAATGAAAGGGTGGCGGACATTGTGCTTTCGTCACCGGAATCGCAAATGCCCGCGCGTCAGCTCTTCACAAAAGGCAAAGCCGCGGAGCTTCAGGTGCGGAATCTGCGCTACCAGTATGATCGCTTGGCGAAACCCATTATCGCGGATTTGAATCTCAGCATTGCAGCGGGAGAAAGCGTGGCGATTGTCGGTCCCTCCGGCGCGGGTAAAACCACGTTGATGAAGTTAATGTGTGGGTTGCTGTCGCCGGATGAAGGGGCCGTGCTGGTCGACGGTATGGATATCAGCAACATTGGCGTTAATAATTATCGCCAATGTATCGCTTGCGTGTTGCAGGATGACAAGCTGCTGGCGGGATCTATCGCTGAAAATATTTCAGGATTTGATGCCGAAATGGATCTGAAGCGTATTGAGGCGTGCGCACGACGTTGCAATATGCATGATGATATTCAAAACATGCCGATGGGCTATGAAACATTGATCGGCGAACTGGGGGGGAGCCTTTCTGGCGGGCAGAAACAGCGCTTATTGATAGCCCGTGCGCTCTATCGTCGCCCCAGCATTCTGTTTATGGACGAAGCGACTAGCCACCTGGATCTAGATAATGAAACACATATTAACCGCGCTATTTCACAACTGAACATTACCCGCGTGATTATTGCGCACCGTCCGTCGACGATTGCCTCTGCGGATAGAGTCATTCGACTCGGGTAATGTCAGTTTCGCTTTACCTGGCCTCTTCACCCCGATATTTTCGCTACGTCAACCTCGCACTCATCCTGCGGTGAACCCGTGAAAAAAGGGTTATCACAATGATAACCCTGGCATGATGTGACGCTTTAGGCGCTGAAGCCAATGTTAACCGCTGAGGTCAACCGCGAGGCTTGCAGGGCCCCGATCAGTTCGAATCGGTATTGTTGTTGTTCCCCCACATGGTACCGCCGCCGTTGCTCCCGCCCCAGGGAATGCCTGATGGGCCAACTGAGCCGGGGGCACGATCGCCGGTGACATAGTTACCGACAGCACCGCCGACAATAGTGCCGACAACGCCGCCCGCCACGCCACCGATAGAGCCGATGCCGCCGCCGATCGCTGCGCCGACAGTTTCTGCGGAAACCGTCAATGTACCGCTGCGATCTCCTGCACCGGAAATGATTGAACATTCTTCAGAGGTAAGATTGCGCATACTTGCTCCTTAATAATTAAATTTTAAAATAAGCCACGTTGATCATGCTGAGCGTCGCCCGCGATCGCTATTGAGCAATTTATGCGTGGCGATAACGGCAAAGGCGATAAGGGCGTATTTCAAGAAACGATTGAGGCTGAAATAATCCGCAATCGCGCCAACAACAAGCCCGATTAAAATGGCGAACAATATAATGAATAATCTTTTCATATGATGGATACGAATCTTCCTGCATTAGTTACTGTCGGCAGGATTGTTCGTCGATGTTTGTTTATTGCCACCCAACATGGATTCCACCATTTTGCCAGCGGTATAGGCGGCACCACCGATAACGGCACCGGCAACAGCGCCTGGGCCAGCACCGACGCCGCCAGCCATGGCGCCGGTCATCGCTCCACCAACCGCGCCGGCAGCGACTGCACCGCCCAACTCTGCATAGCTGAAATCCCCAGCTGCCGCGATAAAGTTCACTTCATTAAGTGTAAGCTCTCTCATAATGACTTCCTTATATTATTGGTTTTTGGTTTTTGCAGTTTTCCGATACCAGAAAAATGCCACTAGCAAGGTTGAAAAGATAAAGGATTGAATGATTGTGCTGGTAAACCTCCGGTCTTCGGGAAAAAATAAAGAATAAAAAATATCCATAAATGTGTAGTAAAAGCAGAACAAAAAAATCCAACTGCTTGGTAATTTCATCAGTGCCTCGATAGGTTTGATTGATAGGGGGTATCTTCTCGCGTTATTCCAATGATGTTGACAACGCGTGCAGCAATTGCGTCAGCGCTCGAAGAAGTTGAGCGTTGTTTAAAATGCTGTAATGCGTTTCTGCACAATAACTGAGTTGAACGCTATGCGAGGATTGCATCTCCCAGCGTTGTGCAAGATGGGGGTGTTTACGCTGACGTTGCTGGCTGAGCCAAAGCGTTAGCGGTATCGCTATCTGCGGCAGGGGGCCGGCGTTATTCGTTAGTTCGAACGATTTTTTCAGCGCCCAACAGAAGGTTTCGGCATGTTCCAGCGTGATCTTCTTCGCAAGCACGCTCTGATTCAGCGCATAGTGCATTTTTATCTCGTTGGCGAAGCTGTCTATCGCATTCGTTTCTTGACGCCGACACAAATGGCGCGCAATACCGAGGGAGTCGAACAGACTGAGGTAACTTTGGGCCACGCTGAAACGTCGCTTCACTGCGGGCTGCTGGGCGGGCAAACCGCTGTCGACAACCACCGCATGCGCAAAGGGCGCGCCTTGTTCCGTGGCCAGCGCCGCCATATGGACAGCTAATTGGCCACCCAATGACCAGCCGGCGATAACGGCCGTGTCGCGTTTGGCACGCGGTATGGCCGCCAAGTGGGAGGCGGCCAATCGCTGCAGGGTGAGTGTGTCGTCTGCGCCTGGCGCGGCCAACCCCGGGCTGGCGATGGTAATGATGTTGGCGCAGGCGCAAAGCTGTTTTGTCCACTTTGCATATTGATGTACCTGGCCGCCGGCGCCATGCACCAAATACAAGGTGGGCAGAGAGGGGCGATCGGCTGAGCCGGACAGCATCGATAACGGCAGGGGCGCATTCGCGCGCAGACGCTCGGCAAGTTTATCGAGCTGTGAGTAGCCAAGGATTTCCGCCAGGGTTAATTCCACATTAAGGGCGCGCTTGATGTTGCCCAAAAACGTGATGCCGGAAAGCGAGCTGCCGCCATTGCTGAAGAAGCTGGCATGGGGGTCGATCTTGTCTGGGGTACAGCCTAACGTATTCGCCAACAGCTCTCGTAGCAGCATGAGTTCCGCGGACGCCGCGGGTGCAACATCGCTGGCCTGACTCCGTTCGGTGCCTGGCGATAGCAAGGTGCGATCCAATTTGCCGTTGCGTGAAAGCGGGAAACGTTCAATGAGATGATAGCGGGATGGCGCCATATACGTGGGCAATGCGGCCGTAACCAGCTCGCGTATTCTTTGCTCTGCTTGAATGCAGGTTTTCCCCGCCTCGGTCAATGTGATGTAAGCCTCCAGATGCGGTGTGCCGTTCCCGGTTTCATCGCGACAGACGACACACGCTTCAGCGACCAGCTCGCTGCTTTTGAGCGCGAATTCGACGTCACCCAATTCGACGCGAAAACCCTGCAGTTTCACCTGTTGGTCTTCGCGGCCGAGAAACTCGATGTAACCGCTGCGATGCCAACGGCCGCGATCGCCGGTGCGGTACACGCGTTCTCCGGTGGTTGGGAAAAGCACAAAGCTGCCGGCGGTGGTTTGGCTATCGCGCCAATACTCGCGGGCAACCCCAACGCCACCGATATAAATGTCGCCGGTAACGCCGAAACCGCACGGCTCGAGTTTTTCATCCAACACCCACATGCTCTGATTTGGCAATGCGGTTCCATAGGGGATGGCGTTTCTGTAGTGCGTATCTCGTGTAACCGGATGATAAATTGACCATATTGCCCCTTCGGTTGCACCGCCAAGGCTGGTGATGGTGGCGTTGGGGCAAAGCCGATGTGCCTCGGCGATCAGCCGCGAAGAGATGCGATCGCCGCTCAGCCAAATATGCCGCAGTTGAGGCAGCGACAGGATGTTTTCTTGTGCGCAATATTGCACCAGCATTTGCAAGATGGCGGGAACCGAGTTCCAGATGCTGATTTGCCGCTGGCGTATCGCATTTAGCCATGCTGACGGCTCTTTCGCTTCATGCGGCGATAGCACCGTTACCGATGCGCCGGCTAGCCAGCTGCCGAACAGGTCATAGACCGATAAATCGAAGGCCAGATCGGCGAGCGCCAATACGTTGTCACGATGAGAAACGTTAAACTGTCGGTTCATGGTCAGCAAGGTATTGGTGACGGCACCCTGTTCCATAGCCACACCTTTTGGCGTGCCGGTCGTCCCCGACGTATAAATGACATAGGCGAGCGCTTCCGCTTCGCCTGGCGGGAAGGTCGCTGTGTCTGTGACATGAGGGGAAAACAGCGCCTCCGGATCTTGAATGCGGGTAGTCTGCGGATAGCGGGCGCGATGGTGAGCCTGGTTGCTCAAAACCCAGGCGCAACCTGATATCCGCATAATGGCGGCTGCGCGGGCATCCGGCAATCCTTCGGCCAACGGCAAGTAGGCGCGTCCGGCGAGGATCACGCCGAGCGCCGCAATAGCTTGATGAGCGCCGCGTGGAAGATCGATGGCGATGAGCGCGCCTGGGGCGGTATGGGCGATCAGCCAATGCGCCACGAGGCCGGCGTGCCGCAACAGCCGATCGTAATGCCATACGCTATCGCCCTCGTACAACGCCGGGCGATCCGCATGCTGGTGGGCAGTGCGTAACAGCCGATCGGAAAGAGGTTGCCGCAAGAATGCCGGCATCGCCTGTCCGATGGAGAGCTGATGCAATTGCCGGTTATCGGCCATTGACGCCAGCGAATAGTGGCCGACGGCCCGCGAGGGATCGCAGGCAATTTGCTGCAGCAGCAATGCGTAAGCTTGCGCCAATCCGTCAATGCGCTCCGGCGTAAACAGCTTGGCGTTGTATTGCCATTCCAACTGAATGCCCTCCGCGCTGGAAATCACCTCCAGAACCAGATCAAACTTGGGCGGCGCATAGCGTCTCGGCAGGGTGTTAACCTGCGCACCGCCAACATTCAGCTCATTGCTTTTGCGATGTTGGCAGACGAACATGATTTGAAAAATGGGGTGAAACTTGCCGCGCGTGGGCTTGAGTTGTTCAACCAGGTAAGAGAATGGCAAACCCTGATGTTTGAAAGCGCGCGCAAATTTATTCGCGTTCTTTTGCAGCAGCGCGGTGAAACTGTCGTCGCCAGTGATGATAAATTGGTGAGCGATCGTGTTGACGAAGCTGCCCACGGCATCGTTTAACGTCGGCTCGTTCCTGTTGGCGATCGGGCTACCGATGACCACGCGATCCGTCGCAGATTCTCTGGCAATCAGTAACGCGAAGGCGGAGTGCAACAGCGTAAACAGCGTCGTACCGTTATGTTTGGCTAACTGGGCCAGAGCCGACTGCAGTTCGTTCGTCAGCGATGTTCTGACGATATTCTGTGTTTTGCCTGCCGCGGTGATGGCGATATCGTATTCAAGCGCGTGTTTTTCCGGCGCACCATCCAGTTCATCGCGCCAAAACGCCATGCTGTCATCGACATTGGCGACGGCGAGGAAAGGGTCTTCAAGGTAGCGGAAAAACGCCTGGCCGTTGTCATAATGGCAATGCTCTTCGTGCGCGTGATAGCCACGGCTCAGTTCATCCACCAGCAAATTGGCCGTCCAGCCGTCGACCACGCAATGGTGAAAGGTCAAGAACAGATAGTGGTGCTGCGCGCTCTTTCTCAAGATCCGGCAGCGCAGGGGATACTCGGCACCGAGATCAAACGGAATCGTGCACTGGGCGTTAAGCGCCGCCAGCATACTTTTTTGCTGCTCCTCACTATTCTGCCCGCTGATGTCCTCGAGACTGTGTTCGAAAATGGTTTCATCAGGATGCACGATGTCAACGGTGATGGCTTCCCCGTCTAGCCGATAGCGGCCGCAAAGCGCACCGTGCCGCTTGAGTAGTTTTTTCAGCGCGGCGAGCAAACGCGTGGGTTCAAAGGGCCCCAGGATCTCTTTGGCGATCGGAATGTTATACAGCGGGCTGTTCTTGGTGAAGTTTTCATACAGCCACAGGTATTGCCCCGCGTAGTGATTGACGGTGTAACAAGGCTTCTCCCCGGTGTCTCGCACTGCATTATCTGGCGTACAGACAGATAAAAATGCGGTGATGTCTTCCTGCACCGCACTGAGGGCGGCGGCGTCGACATGCTCGATGGTTTGGCGTCGAGGTGACAGCTCGCCGAATGTTGCTCCCTGTTTCGCCATTTCCATCAGATTGATCAGGCCGATGACGCTCATCAGTGCACTCCTTCTATGTTGACGTCGATAGCTTTCCCTGTTCGACCGCTTTTATTCGGGCGTTTGTCGCTGTGGGCGGAAATCAAATTCAGCCAATGCGACAAGCTACACAACTGCACTCCCGGGTTTCTCCGCTGTGCCATTGTGAAGGCGGCGCGATGATCGATATTCTCGCCATCATCGAAGCCGAAGATCCTCAGTACGCAGCCGTTCAATCGCTCATTGGCCGTATCGAACCGGATGTGCGGGAAATAGCCAAGCCGCGCGGAAAAGGCTATCAACTCAGTAACGCCGGCGTCGACGGCTTGGCGGCGCGAATCGGTTTTATGCAGCAACAGCAGCCGCTCATGCCGAAAATCGCGCAGCAGGCTTTGCGTGAGTCTGGCGCCGCCGGCTGTATCATGCATGAAGATCATGTAGTTAACTCGGCCGGGCAGGACGAGCAGCAGGGCCGAAAGCGCATCAAGCCAGCTGGCATATTGCGTGGCTTCGTTCGGTACGTTGAATATGGCCGCGTTCAGCGGCCATTCAGCATGCAACGGCAGCGCCTGCGGTGACAGAATGTCCACACCGTGTTTGTCGGCGAGGGCAGCCAACAAAAGTCGTTCATCTGCGCCTTCGGGAGATTGAATAAACAGCCGGCTGCTGGCCGGCGCCTCGGTTGATAGGCGGCGGCCGATAGCGCAGCGGATGTCCAGATGCTGCGGATCCAGGCCATAGCGTGCATGGGCCAGCTGCGTTAGGTGTCGGCAGAAATCGGCGAGTCTCGGATGTTCAAAAATGTCGCTCAGGTTCAGATCCAACCGACAGTGGGCGTTAAGCGCGTTAATGATTTTTATGGCCTGCAGCGACTCGCCGCCGAGCGTGAAGAAGTCGCCATCGTCACTGCCCAGCGTCGCCAGCCAAACCTCATGCACCAGGGTGTTGAATGTCGTCGAACGCAATTCCCGTGTGGGTTCAGGCAGCCGGGATTGTCTTTCCAGGGTGCGATAATCAATCTTGCCGTTAGCCAGTTTGGCCAGCGGCGTTGGGTGATGCACGAAGCGCTGAGGAATATGTGCATTGGGCAGTTCGCCATACAGCGTGCGGCGCATTGCCTCGCTGAGCGGCTGCCGGCTGTGATAATGCGCGTACAGTTCCGTTCCCGCGTCGCCGCTTTTGGCCAGCACGGCAATTTCGACAATTGCGGGCAACCGGGCCAGACAGCTTTCTATCTCACCCATATTGACGCGCTGCCCGGCGATTTTCGCTTCACGAATTTTGCGGCCAAGGAACACCAGCTGCCCATCCTGGCGCTGGCAGGCGATATCGCCGGTACGAAAGGCGGGCATGGGATGGCCGTTAACCTCAAGGGTGACGAACTTTTCCGCGCTCAGCGTTGGCTGATGCAAATATCCCAGGCTGACGGTCGCTCCGGCTATCAGTAATTCGCCGCTGCAGCCGAGCGGCAACAGCCTGAGATCCTCGCCGACGATCGCCGTGTATATACCGTCCAACGGTGCGCCTATCGTCACGGCGGCGCCATCGTTTTTGATTTCGGCGACCGTCGCCACCACGGTTGTCTCGGTTGGGCCGTAGGAGTTGAATAACTTTCTGCCTTTGGGATAGTGCGCGAACCAGCTTTCTTTGGCTCGCGGTGAAAGGCTTTCGCCGCCGATGATAACGGTCGTGACGGCCGGCGGCAGCGTCTGTTCGCCGCCGGAGGCGAACAGCATCTCATTAAAGTAGGCGGTCGGCAGATCCAGCAGGCTGATTTGATGATCGGCGCAGAATGTGAAGAAAGCGGCAAAACTGTGCTTGACGGCCTCAGGGGCGATACACAGGTGGGCGCCGGCACCCAGCGTCATGAAAATTTCTTCAATGCACGCATCGAAATGCAAGGGCGCAAATTGCAACACGCGTTCATGCGGTTGAATGCCATAGCATTTTATCGCCGCATCGACAAAAACGTTGAGAGCATGTCGGGCGCCTATCACGCCTTTAGGCATTCCCGTCGAGCCGGAGGTAAACATGATATAGCCGGTTCCGGCCGGGAATGGCGGCGCCTCTGCCGCTGTTTGCCGGCGAAACACGGTGAAGTGCGCGAAATCCGCCGGCATATCGAGTGTCGATGCGCGCCAATGCGCCAATACGTCAGGTTCGGAATGAAAGGAGGGAAGTGTGCGATCGGTAATCAGGATAGCGTCGCTAAACTGTTCAAGCAGTTGACGATGAGCCGCTCCATCCCCTTTGGCATTCAGGTTGACGAACGGCATTTTCAACTGCAGCGCAGCAAGCATGCAGATGATGGCTTCCGGCCCTTGCGGCAAGTCGAGCAACAGCACGGTGTATGCAGCACGGGCGGGGGCCAGGGTATCGGCCAGCGCACGCCACTGTTGCTGCAAAACGGCATAAGACAGCGCTCTTAGCGACAGCGAAGCGTGTGCGGGCGTGAGGATCGCCGTGCGTTGCGGCGCTTGAACGACGGCACGATCGATACGTTGCATTATATCGACCACGTTCTCGTTGGCTGCTTTACCCTGCAGCGAGAGCGGGAAACGTTGTCGCAATGCCGCGACGGAAAGATTTTCCGGGTCGTGATACAGCAAGTCGCACAAGGTCTGTATCCCCTGGCTGTGCCGCACCAGGCTGGCCGCATCGTAAAGCCCTGAGTCGGCATCGATCTCCAGCCGAAGCGTTTGGTTATCGAGATCGGGACGCATGTTGAAGACCAGATCCTGCGCGCCTCCTGAGCGTAAATTACGGATTTCGCTGCGCTGCGCGGAAGAAAATGAGGCTGCCGCTTCAAAGGGAATGATATTGACCACGATGTTGAACAGCGGCGAGCGGCTGGTGACGCTCCTCAGACTTTTTATCTCTTCGTAACGGAACGCTTGATGTTTTTTGAGTTGCCTGAGCATGCGTTCAATGGTTTGCGCCAACTGTCGGCATGAGGCCGTGTCCTCAATATCGAGCGTCAAAGGAACAACGTTGGTTTTGCAAGTCAGCGCCTGCCTCGTCAGGGAGTCTGTTCGCGCCATCATTGGGACGCCGATCGTTTGCTGTTTCTCGCCGGTACACAAGTACAAATATGCCATCACTGCCACGAAAGTGCGCGCCAGCCAAGAAGGGTGCCCGGTTTGCAGCGCAAGGCGCTCGGCAGGATAGGGCAACGAAGTCACATGGCGGATCGTTTGTCCCGAGGGAATATTGGCGCAGGCTAATGTCATCGGGTCTGGCAGTGAGGCGCTGGCTGCTTGCCAAAAATGTCGGTCCGCTTGATAGGCGGCTGACTGTTTATACTCAGATTCAGCCCTGAGCAAGGCATCGATCGCAGGTACGTCTTGCGGTTGCTGCGTTTGGCCTCGGTAGGCCTGTGCCACTTGGTGGATCAGCAAATAAGTGCCGTAACCATCAAGCAGCAGATGGTGGCTGCAGAAATACCATAGAAAGCGTTGCTCACCCAGTCTAATGATTTTTTGTCTGAATAACGGCGCAGCGTTCAACGAGAACGGGCGCTTGGTATCCGCTTCCATTAATTCGATAGCGGTGGCCATATTGTTGGCGCGCTGCGAAAGATCTACCCATTCCACTGAGATGTTGGCGGTGACGGGATATTGATAAGGCGTACCGTTATCTTCATCAAACAGAACGTGCAGCGTCGGCGTTTGGCTGATGACGCGATGAATGGCACGTTTCATTCTTGCGATATCGAGAGTGTGATTTATTTCGACATATTCCGCGATATTATAGCTCGATTTGTCATCGCCGATCTTGGTGCCGTAGTAAAATCCCGCCTGTGAATCCAATAGTTGATGCTTGCTCATCGGCTCATCCCTGATGTTTATTTTTCTTTATTTTTTTACCGTCATCAGTTTGCCCGTTCGGCGGGAACGCCATACAACCGTGCGACGTTCTGCGATTGGGTGAACTGTTTTAAGGTGTTCCAAACATAAATGCGCGCTGCCTGGTTTGCAGCAAAAATCTAAAATACACAGCGTGCCGCCCTCATCCCATTCTGAGGTATGGAGAAGAAACTGCGGATCGTTAATAAATCGACCCAGCGTCTCATCTCTCAGGTAGGCCCAGGTTATATATCCTAACGGATTGTCCAAATGGTCGAATAATATTTTGAATTGGTTTTGATTAATCGCTTCCTGAGTCCATAGCTGCAACGTTTTTATATGGTACAAACTGTAATTTTTATTCATCAGCATACAGTTAACGGCGAAGCCCAGGCTCTCGTATTGACTGAACTTACTTTTACCCTGCTGGTTTTCTTTGATAAAACTCACGAAATATCCTCAGCGTTATTATTGTAATACGTTGATCGCCTGGCGCTCGAAACGATCCAGATAGGTTTGCAACTGTTCGCTGATCTCGCTGACTTCACCGCGCCAGCCGGCAATTTCTTGAAAAATCACTTCACGGCGCATGAACGCGCGGGAGCCCAACCTTCGGGTGACGGTCTGCTTCATCGCCTGTTGTAATCCGGCGGCGGTTTGATCCGCTGATGTTTCCTGAAGGTACTTCGCGTATAACCGCTGGAATGCCAGAGAAAATTTCTCCTCCGCTGTCGTACCCTGTTGTTCGGCGGAAACCCTTACGGGCGAGTCGATGAGCCGATGCAACAGGGCAATCGCCGGATGAGCATTCCCCTGGCCCAGACCTTGTCGACGGCTAAAGACGCCGGGAGCCAAATCGAACATTTTTTGCAAGCGTTCGCCTAAGGCGAACCATTCGGCGGTGAGAGGCAGGCGTTGTAAAAATGCAGGGGCAAAACCCGCCATACCGAGATTATCCAGCAGGCAGGCTCGCTTGTAGGCCATACTAAAGGCCGCGCCGATGCCTTGGTGCGCTGCCGCGAGAAATGCCGGGCCAAATTGATGCTTGGCTAAATAAAAAGCGAGATCTTGCATGCCTCTCAGCAACAAAGGGGCGTCTTCGTTGAGTTTGTTGTGCTGAATGTAGCTGCGGCCGGGATCTCGACGTTCTGCGGGAAAAACGCTGCGAACACCATGAAAGTCCAGCAGCCTGCCGGCCATATCGCAATTGGAGGGTGAGGTCATCATCACCAAATGGCGGGTACGGCAGTAAGCTATCTGCGTCGCAAGGCGCCGGGCAAGCTCGCAGAGCCCGTAGAATGCTCGTTCTTCCTGCGGCAATGCCAACCAGCGCACAGCGTCAAACTCAGAGGGACGAGGCAGAAAGGACGGTGCGGCGACAATGAGCTTTTCGGTCCGCTCAATATCCGAAGGCTGCCTTTGCATCGCATCATGAGGATGATAGTAGGGCGCGCGGCAAAAATGTGCAGGGCGCACGACGGGTTCGCGCACCAGCAACGCCTTGCGGTTATGGACATCTCCCGCCGATGCAGGAGAGAGGGTGGCGATGGGGTTGTCGGTCAGCAAGATCGCCTTATTGGGCACGGCGCCGTAAGGCAGCAGTTTGGCCATGACGTTTCCCCACAATGCCTCCAAGACTGCGCCGGTCATTGTCAACTCGCCATCGACATGCTTTGCCCCTTGACCGACTAACGCATTGGCTCCGATGCCTTTAACCTGCCATCGCCCATCAAAGCCACAGCGTGCGCCACCGCCGTTGCGCGAAATAGCCCCGCCGCCATAACGTTCGGCGAAAAAGACTTTTTCATCGTTTAAGAGCGGCGTGCCGTCATCAAAAATAGCATGACGATTATTTTCTTCGATGAGATAGCTGGCCTCATTTTTCAGTTCGTCCTGCTCGGCAGGGCTTAATTCGTTGTGCCAGAGTAATTGAGAACCTGTCTTTTTTGCGACAAAAGGAATCAAGCTTTCGTGAAGCATGGCGAGGTTTTTCATTTTTTTAATCGTTATTTTTATGGGTGCAGGGCAAGTTAAATATCGGCCTTGTTGTTCAAGGGATAATAAGGCCCACGTTTTTTAATTTGAAGAATCCGGTGTTGAAAGTGACGACGACGGTGAAGGGCGACCACCGCCACTGCCATTCCATATTGGGCCCATGGGAACCTGTGGAATAGCAACGTTAACCGGCATGTGCGGTGCGGCCTGAATAGCGATTTCCGTGCCCACGCCCACGGCTAATGATACGGGGGTGGGCAATTTCGCTATTGTGCTCAGGCTGCCGACAATAAGTGAAGTCGGATTATAAGAATCATTGCCGTCAGAACCGTTAATACATGACAACTCAACTTCCGTTAAGGCTCTCATTTAAGCTCCTTCTTGCGAGAGGTAATAGATAACACAAGCGAAAAAATAACTGCCATCGACAAACCATACATTGCCGTGATTTTAAGGGCGGCCGTATCCAAAAGGATCGCTTGGCGCTGCAGGCAGTAGTCTAAAAATACGGCAAGGGGGAATATCAAGAACAGCATGACGATATGGTACGTGCGCAAGCCTTTTTTCTTCGCGTTTTTATAAGTTGCACTGATAATGAGGATGAAAATGACAATAAGAACTATTTCCGTTATAAGCTGCAATTTGATTAGCTCCATTAATCAAAATTTACATCAAGTTACATTGAGTAACCTGATAAGTCAACAGGGTATTTTATGATTCTTCTTTATTTATCAATGGCATTGAATTAATTTCCTATAAACTAATTACATTATGTGACTATATATTGATGATGAAAAACAAAGATGTCACTGGAGCTTCTGGCAGCGGCCGGCGAGGCGGCTAACTTCTAATCACTTGTTTTTGCTCAAACTGCCAACTGCACCTAAGCTAGGAGGTGACTCAGAGGGAGCGATTCCCCGAGACCTTATTCCGTGGACATGGAGGAGTTTCGATTTGATGCGTTTATCCACATTGGTGCTGGCGATCGGCATGGCGCTGGGCTCGCAGGCACAGGCAGCAGAAACCCAACCTCACGCCGACCATAGCGCACTGCCCAGCGGCCAGGCGAAGGAGGCTAACGTGACCGGTGAAGCCAATCAGCACGACAAGCAAAAGACTCAAAATCCGTTCTTCTATCAAAGCCGTCTGCCGTTCCAGGCGCCGCCGTTCAACCTGATCAAGGAGAGCGACTACGCGCCGGCGATCGAAGCGGGCATCAAGCAAAAGCGGGAAGAGGTGGAGAAGATCGCCAACAACCCGGCCAAGCCTAATTTCAAGAATACCTTGGTGGCGCTGGAGCAGGCCGGTTCGCTGCTGACGCGGGTGATGAACGTGTTCGGCGCCATGACCTCGGCCAACACCAGCGACGCGCTGCAAAAGCTGGATGAAGAAACCTCGCCGAAGCTGGCGGCGCTGAACGACGACATTATGCTCAACGGCAAGCTGTTCGCGCGCATCAAGGCCATCTATCAGGATCGCGACGCGCTGAAGCTGGATCCGGAGTCGCGCCGGCTGGTGGAAGTGACCTACAAGAACTTCGAGCTGGCGGGCGCCAACCTGTCGGACGCCGACAAGGCCAAGCTAAAGGCGCTGAACCAGGAAGCGGCGACGCTGAGCACCCAGTTCACCAACAAGCTGCTGGCGGCGAGCAAAAACGGTGCGCTGGCGATAACCGACCAGGCGAAGCTGGACGGCCTGTCGGAAGGCGAGCTGGCTGCGGCGGCCCAGGCGGCCGCCGAACGCAAGCTGGAGAAACAGTGGCTGCTGGTGCTGCAAAACACCACGCAACAGCCGTTGCTGCAGAGCCTAAAAGATCGCGACACCCGCCAGGCGCTGTTCGACGCCTCCTGGACGCGTGCGGAGAAGGGCGACGGCAACGATACCCGCCAGACCATTTCCCGTCTGGCCAAGGTGCGCGCCGAGCAGGCCAGGCTGCTGGGCTACCCGAACTACGCCGCCTGGAAACTGCAAAACCAGATGGCCAAGACGCCGGATGCCGCGCTGAGCTTTATGCGCAACATCGTGCCGGCGGCCACCGCGCGCGCCGAGCGTGAAGCCAAAGACATTCAGGCGGTGATCGACCAGCAGAAAGGCGACTTCAAGGTGCAGGCCTGGGACTGGCAGTTCTATGCCGAACAGGTGCGCAAGGCCAAGTACGATCTGGACGAGTCGCAGATCAAGCCTTACTTCGAGCTGAACAACGTGCTGAACAACGGTGTGTTCTACGCCGCCAACCTGCTGTACGGCATCAGTTTCAAGGAGCGCAAGGACATTCCGGTCTATCAGCCGGACGTCAAGGTGTACGAAGTGTTCGACAAGGACGGCAAGTCGCTGGCGCTGTTCTACACCGACTACTTCAAGCGCGACAACAAGGGCGGCGGCGCCTGGATGAGCAACTTCGTCGATCAGTCGAAGCTCAACGGCACCAAGCCGGTGATTTACAACGTCGCCAACTTCACCAAACCGGCGCCGGGCCAGCCGGCGCTGCTGTCGTATGACGATGTAATCACCATGTTCCACGAGTTCGGCCATGCGCTGCACGGCATGTTCGCCGATCAGGAATACCCGAGCCTGTCGGGCACCAACACCGCACGCGACTTCGTCGAGTTCCCGTCGCAGTTCAACGAGCACTGGGTCAGCGATCCGAAAGTGTTCAGCCACTTCGCCAAGCACTACCAGACCGGCGAAGCGATGCCGCAGGAACTGGTCGACAAGATCAAGAAGGCCGACAAGTTCAACAAGGGCTACAGCATGACCGAGCTGCTGTCCGCCGCGCTGCTGGACATGCACTGGCACATGCTGACCGCCGATCAGCCGCAGCAGGACGTGGACAAGTTCGAGGCCGAGTCGCTGCAAAAAGACAAGGTCGATCTCAGCTACGTGCCGCCGCGCTACCGCTCCAGCTACTTCCAGCACATCTGGGGTAACGGCTATGCCGCGGGCTACTATGCCTATCTGTGGACGGAAATGCTGGCGGACGACGCCTTCCAGTGGTTCACCGAACACGGCGGCCTGACCGCCGAAAACGGCCAGCGCTTCCGCGACATGATCCTGTCGCGCGGCAACAGTCAGGATCTGGAGAAGCTGTACATCGACTGGCGCGGCAAAGAGCCGAGCATCGAACCGATGCTGATCAACCGCGGGCTGAAGGACGAGTAAGTTCGGCCACTCCCGGTAAGCAAACAAAAGGGCGCGTTATGCGCCCTTGGTCTTTTTGGCTTGGTCGACATTCAGCGGTTCACCACCTTGGCCGGCAGGGCCACCACCAGCAGCGAGCTGAGCAGCAGGCAGCCGGCGAAGGCCCAGAGCGCGCCGCCGCTCTTGCCGGTCAGATCCAGCGCCAGCCCCATCAGCGAATTACTCACCAGCCCGGCGATGTTGGCCAGCGAACAGGCCAGCGCGAAGCCGGTCGCCGCCGCCGTGCCGCGCAGGAAGGTGGCCGGCAGGCTGAAGAACACCGGCACCGCGCCGATGATCGCCGCCTGGGCGATGGAGAATAGCAGCACCGTGGCCAGCGCGTTGTGGGTAAAGAAGGTGCTGCCGGCCATCGCCAGCGCGCCGACGATAAACGGCACGATGATATGCCAGCGCCGTTCGCGCAGCCGGTCGGAACTGCTGCCGATCAGCAGCATGCCGAGCAGGGCGGCGACGCTGGGGATCGCCGTCAGGTAACCGATGGTGGTGATGTCGGTGACGCCGGCGGTTTTGATGAAGGTCGGCATCCAAAAGCCCATGGCGTAGGCGCTGAGCAGAATGGCGAAGTCGATGCCGCCGAGCATCCAGACTTTCAGGTTGAAGAAGCCGTCGCGGAAGCTGTGCTTGCCGTGATCGGCCTCGGCGTCGTCGCGCGCCAGATCGTCGGCGATGCGCTGTTTCTCCTCGGGCGTCAGCCACTTGGCCTGCTGGTAGGTGTTAGGCAACAGCCAAAAGGTCAGCACGCCCAACAGCACGCTGGGAATGCCCTCCAGCAAAAACAGCCATTGCCAGCCGTGCAGCCCGTGAAGCATGTCGAAATGGCCCATGATCCAGCCGGACAGCGGCCCGCCGATCACGCTGGACAGCGGCAGGCCGATCATGAACAGCGCGATGATGCGGCCGCGGCGATAGGTCGGGAACCACAGCGTCAGGTAAAAGAGCACGCCGGGCAGGAAACCGGCCTCCGCCACGCCGAGCAGGAAACGAATGACGTAGAACTGGGTCGGCGTGGTGACGAACATGGTGGCGGTAGACAACAGCCCCCAGGTGATCATGATGCGGGCGATCCACATCTTGGCGCCGACGCGCTGCAGGATCAGGTTGCTCGGCACTTCGAACAGAATATAGCCGACGAAGAACAGCCCGGCGCCGAGGCCGAAGGCCGCTTCGCTCAGCTGCAGCGCGTCGGCCATCTGCAGCTTGGCCAGCCCGACGTTGATGCGATCGAGGTAGGCCGCCAGGTAACACAGGCAAA
This sequence comes from Serratia sp. TSO36, assembly GCF_057808395.1. Classification (NCBI taxonomy): domain Bacteria; kingdom Pseudomonadati; phylum Pseudomonadota; class Gammaproteobacteria; order Enterobacterales; family Yersiniaceae; genus Serratia; species Serratia sp. TSO36. The sequence goes on from NZ_JBJZOU010000013.1 coordinate 51,537, forward strand.
GAAACGGGATCAGTTTCCAGGTGATTTTGCGGTACAGCAGCAGCGATTCTGCGTCCGCTTTCCCCGCCAGCGGGGTGTCGACAATGGCCATGATGTTGTCTCCAGGTGGTGCGTATTGGCCTCCGCAGGAGGCGCCTGTTGTGTTTGCGTTGCATGGGCGCCGCCCTGTTTCGGGCGGTCGCGTGAGGCGCTGTTTGCGCCTTCGTTATTGTCGTTGCAGGTGAATCCTTGACTCATAACCGGTTCAGGTAGTCGAGCGCCTCCCGTTTGTGCACCACGTCGCCGTATTTGCTGTCGATATCGAACAGGTTGGCTTCGTGCGGGCCGGGGTGACGATCGCCGACGCACTCGCGCACCACCATGGCGCGAAAGCCGTGCTGCACCGCGTCCACCGCGCTGGCGCGGATGCAGCCGCTGGTGGAGCAGCCGATCATCAGCAGCGTGTCGATCCCTTGCGCCACCAGCAGCGGCGCCAGCGCGGTGCCGAAGAAGGCGCTGGCGTATTGCTTGCTCAGCACCACCTCATCGGCCAGCGGCGCTACCGCCGGGCAGAACGCCGCCAGCGGGTTGCCCGCCACCATGTCCTTCATCACCGGCGCTTTTTTGACCCACAGACCGCCATCGGCAAAATGGCCTGCATGATAACGGATATGGGTGTGGATGACAGGAATTCCCGTGCGGCGCGCGCAGGCCAGCAGCTCGCGGCTCTCCTCGACCGCGCTCACCACGCCCGGCGCGAACAGCGGCGCGCCTTCGGTGGTGTAGGCCTGCATAAAGTCGATCGCCAGCAGCGCCGGGCGCCGGCCGAAGCCGATGCGCTGGCCCCAGACGCCGCGGTAGTTGTCGCTGAGGGTGTCGTTCATTCTGCCTCCTCAATAGGCGCCGGACAGCAGGGCGCCGGCGCCGGGAACGATCGGTTCCAGCTCCAGCGCGGTCAGCATCGCGTAAGTGGTGGCGATGGCGGCGGTGATCACCGGCTTGCCGGTTTGAGCCTCCACCGTCGGAACCGCCGGCAGCGAAGGCATCTGCACGCAGGCGGACAGCACGATAGCATCGACCTCGCGTAAATCCATCTCGGCGACGATCCCCGGCAGCCTGGCCGGATCGTGCCGGCCGACTTCGAGGTTGTCCGGGATCTCCAGCGCGCGCCATACCTTGACCTCAATGCCTTCGTGCTGGATGTAGTCCACCACCAGCTGGGTCAGCGGTTTCATATAGGGCGCCACCAGCGCAATGCGTTTGGCGCCGATCACCTTCAGGCCGTTGACCAGCGCGCCGGCGCTGCTGATAACCGGCGCGGCGGCCTGATTGTCTTTCGTCACCTGCGCCAGCCGAGCCTGCGATTCGCGGTGGTAGCCCAGCCCCATCGCCATGATGGCCACCAGGCAGGCGTAGCCGAGCACGTCGACCCGCGCGTCGGACAGCTCCAGCGCGCAGCGATCGGACTCGGCGTCCATCGCCGCCAGCTCTTCTTTATTGACGTGTTTCATGCGCATGCGGCTGGAATGAAAGGTGAAGCGCTCCGGGCGTATCAGCTGGCGCGCGCCCAGCATCGCCGGGATCTCGGTTTCCATCGTGGTGTTGGAGCTGGGCACGATCTGGCCGATGCGGTAGTGGTTGCTCATGTCGGTGTTCCTCAGTTAATCCAGAAAATCGCCCAGGGCGCGGAAGAAGCCGTCGAAGTCGTCCCACGGGATCATGTGCCCGGCGTTCTCGACCTCGACGATGGCGATCTCCGGCTGCAGTGCGCGGATCTCCGCCCGGTCTTCGGGCTGAATGACGCCGCCTTTGCCTGCGGCCATCAGCAGCGTCGGCATGGTCAGCAGCGGGTAGTCGCGGTGGCTGTCCACCTGATGAAAATCGTCGTAGGCGCGTTGGATCGCCGGCTCGTAGCAGGTGTGCAGCCACTCGGCGCGCAGCCGGCGCTGCTCTTCGCTCCAGGTCGGGCAGAAGGCGCGCATCTGCTCGGCGCTCATGCCCGGCAGCGACTGCCGGATCGAGTCGGCGTACCACGGCCATTGGCCGGGATAGGCGCGGCGGCCGGGGCCGGAAACCGGCGGATCGACCAGCACCAGCCGCCGCACGCCGGCGGGCTGCAAAACGGCGGCGCGCAGGGCGAAGCGGGCGCCCATCGAATGGCCGAGCAGGGCGTAACTGTCCAGGCTCAGCGCGGCGGCGAAGGCGTTGACGTCCTGCGCGCAGGTCTCCGCGTCATAAGCCAGTTCCGGGCCGCTGGACGACAGACCGCGGCCGCGCACGTCGAGCACGTAGACGTCGTATTTTTCCCCCAGCCGCTCGGCGACGAAGCCCCAGGTGATCGCCGGGCTGGTGATACCGGGGATCAGGATCAGCGCCGGGCCGTGGCCGCCGTAGCGCAGGTAGTGTTGGCGAATGCCGTTGGCGTGAACGTGGGCGCCGTAGAGGAAAGTGCTCATGCGGCGTTCTCCGATTTCAGCGCTTGCGCGTACAGGTCATAGCCGTAGACCCAGGCCGGATCTTCCTGGGTGCGCAGGAAGGTGTTGGCGTTGGACACCGCCTGCACCTGTGAAGCGCGCTCCTTGCGGTTGGCTTCATATAGCTGGAAGGCGGTGCGGTAGTCGCCAAGGCCGGTTTCCTGCAGGCAGCGGGTCAGCATGGCGGCGTCTTCGATCGCCATCGCCGCGCCCTGCGCCATGTGTGGCTTCATCGGGTGGCAGGCATCGCCGAGCAGCACCAGGCGGCCCTCGCTCCACAGCGGCAGCGGTTTGCGGTTCAGCAATGGCCATTTGGTGACCTGCTCGCTGGATTCGATCAGCGCCTGCACGATCGGGTGGTAGCCGGCGAAGGTCTCGAACATCTCTTCGCGGCTGCTGTCGATGAAGCTGCCCTGGAAATCCCAGGCCGGGTGCGGCACGCCGCTGACGTAGTAATACTCGTCGCGCCGTTGGGTGGTGTAGTAGACCATCAGATGGCGGTCCGCCGACCACCACTTCACGCAGTCTTCGAACGTCAGGTTGTATTTCGCCAGCTTCTCGCCGCGGATCAGCGCGCGGTGGGCCACCCAGCCGCTGTAGGTCGGCGCTTCGGCGCCCAGCAGATGTTCGCGGATGCGCGAGTTGATGCCGTCGGCGCCGATCACGATGTCGGCATGGGCCGAGGTGCCGTCGATGAAGTTCAGCACCACCTCGTCACCGCGATCTTCAATCTTGCTCAGGCATTTGCCGAAGTGCAGGGTGCCGGGCTGCAGCGCGGAGAGCTGCAACGCCTGCAAATCGCCGCGGTGCACCGTCACATAGGCGGCGCCGTACTCCCGGCGGGCAAAGCCGCCCAGTTCGATGCGCGACAGGTAGTCGCCGCTTTCGGCATCGCGGCTGAACCAAAAATCGGGATGAGACGCCATCTGCTCCAGCCGCTGCTCAATACCGAGCCGGCGGAAAATCTTCAGGACGTTCGGCCCCATGTGAATGCCGGCGCCGAGGCGCGAGAACGCCGGGCTCTGTTCATACAGATCGACGGTAAAGCCGGCTTTTTGCAGCAGCCCGGCGGCGGCGGCGCCCCCCAGCCCGGCGCCGACGACGGCGATGCGTGGTTGTTTGCTCATCATGTTTCCCCTGTCTGTTGGCTTTTTTCAGCGTAGGTCCAACGCATGGCTGGACGATCGATTTATAGTGTATGCACTAGATAACGCAAAGTTGCAAAAGTGTTAAATCAGATCTTGCTCACGCTAATTGACAGCGCTTTACTGTTAAACTCATGTTAATCACAGGATTGGCAAGGGATGAAATAGGACTTTCTTATGGTGGATATTCGCAGCTTGCTTTCCTTTGATTTTTTGATTTAGATAAAAATGAGTGTGTTCGCTTTAAATTGTTTGAAAAATCACCGCCGCCTTGCGGGCGTCGGACACCCTTGACGAGACAGGAGACAGGCCATGGCGGTCAATGAAACCCAGTTGGTACAGCTGTTCGAGCAGGTGCTTACGCTGTCGAAGGTCGATGCTTCGCAGAGCGTGGCGATTTTGAAAAGCCATTATTCCGATGCGCGCACGGTGCGCGCCGCGACCGACGCGGCGCTGCGGCTGGGCGCCAGGGTGTATGCCGTCGAGCTGCCGGCGTTCAACCATCCGCGGGCGATGGGCAACGACATGACCGCCTATTGCGGCGATACCGCGCTGACCGGCAACCTGGCGGCGCAGCGTGCGCTGGAGGCCGCCGACCTGATCGTCGATACCATGATGCTGCTGCATTCGCCGGAGCAGGAGCAGATCCTGAAAACCGGCACCCGCATCCTGCTGGCGGTGGAGCCGCCGGAGGTGCTGGCACGCATGTTGCCTAACGCGGAGGACAAGGCGCGGGTGCTGGCCGCCGCCGCCGTGCTGGAGCAGGCGAAGCTGATGCAGGTAACCTCCGCCGCCGGCAGCGATTTCCGCGCGCCGCTCGGGCAATACCCGACGGTGACCGAGTACGGCTATGCCGATGAACCGGGGCGCTGGGATCACTGGCCGAGCGGTTTCCTGTTCACCTGGCCGAATGAGGAGCAGGCGGAAGGGGTGCTGGTGCTGGAGGTCGGCGATATCTTGCTGCCGTTTAAAAGCTACGCGCGCGAACGCATCACGCTGGAGATAGAACAAGGGTTCGTCACCCGCATTCACGGCGGCTTCGAGGCGGAATACCTGCGCGAATACATGAAATACTTCGACGATCCGGAGGTGTACGGCATCTCGCATATCGGCTGGGGCCTGCAGCCGCGCGCCCAGTGGACGGCGATGGGCCTGCACGACAAGAACGACGGCATGTGCATGGACGCGCGCGCGTTCTACGGCAACTTCCTGTTCTCCACCGGGCCGAACACCGAAGTGGGCGGCACGCGCAAAACGCCTTGCCATATGGACATCGCGCTGCGCGGCTGCGACATCCGCCTCGACGGGCAAACGGTGGTGGCGGATGGGGAAGTGGTGGCGCCGGAGGCCTCGCGCGCGCGTCGGGCTTAATCGTTGCTGCCAACGGCGGGGGTTTGTACTATTCTCGTGAATTCCATAGATGGTGAGAGTAACGCAATGACGCCCCCCGAATACCCGTCAGCCGTGAGCGGCCAACCCGAAAATTATCATTTTACCGAGCAAGTCGGGCACCTGCTGCGCAAGGTTTATCAGCGCCACCTGGCGATTTTTCAGCAAAACGTCGGCGATTCGCAGCTGACGGCGGTGCAGTTCATCACCCTGTGCGCGGTGCGCGATATGGGGCCGAGCTCGCTGACCGAGCTGGTGCAGGTGACGGCGGTGGATCAGGCCACCATACGCGGCATCGTCGAGCGGCTAAAGGCGCGCGATCTGATCACGGTGACGCCGGATCCGGTGGATCGGCGCAAGGTGGTGGTCGGCCTGACCGACGCCGGCGCCGTGCTGCTGACGGAAACGGTGCCGCAGGCGGCGAAAATCACAGAGCTGACGTTCGGCACGCTCAACCCGGCCGAACGGATAGCGCTGATATTCCTGCTGAATAAAATGCTGGAAGATCCGCCCACCGGCTGATTCGCCCGCGCAACGTCGGTTGCCTGGTGGTCGGTGGCGAGAGGCCAGCCCATAAGACCATCAAGTGCAGGCGGAGACGCGAACAATGGCGATATCTGAAGTGCAGTCGCCCAGGGAAGGCGCGAAAACCACGCTGACGGAGCATCCGCTGATGCTGTCGGTGAACGGCGAACAGCTTCATGCGCAGGTGATGGCGGATACGCCGCTCTTGCTGGTACTGCGCAACGATCTGGCGCTCAACGGCCCGAAATACGGCTGCGGCCTGGGCGAATGCGGCGCCTGTACCGTGTTGATCGACGGCGTGGCGGCGCGCTCCTGCGTGATCCCGGCGCTCCGCGTGTCCGGCCGGGCGATCGTGACCCTGGAAGGCCTTGGCGATCGCCAGCGCCCGCACCCGGTGCAGCGTGCCTTTATCGAAGAGCAGGCGGCGCAATGCGGCTACTGCCTCAACGGCATGATCATGACCACCAAAGCCCTGTTGGATCGCAATCCCGCCCCGAGCGAGGTGGAGATCCGTCAGGCGCTGTCCGGCAACCTGTGCCGCTGCGGCACCCATCTCGAAATCCTGCGTGCGGTTCAGCGCGCCATCATTCTCTGCCGCGATGAGGGCGCCCACGCTTATGACTGATTCCCGTCCCTCATCGCCGAGCCAGGCCGAATTGCTGCAGCGCGACGGCGTGCTGCTGATCGTCGACAGCGTGCAACCGCCTTCGGGGCCGGTGCCCAAAGGGCAAGCGCCGGTGCTGAAGCCCAGGGAGCAAGGGCTGTTTATCGCCCTGTGCGACAGCGGCGAAATCTATGCCTTTAACGGCCATGTCGATCTCGGCACCGGCGTGCGCACCGCGCTCGGCCAGATCGTCGCCGAAGAGCTGTATCTGCGCATGGATCAGGTGCGCATGGTGTTGGGCGATACCGAGCGCGCGCCGAATCAGGGCGCCACCATCGCCAGCGCCACGCTGCAGATCTCCGCCGTGCCGCTGCGCAACGCCGCCGCCGAAGCGCGCCGTTGGCTGTTGCGCCAGGCGGCGCAGCGCTTCGATGCGCCGGTGGAACAGCTGACGCTGGAGGAGGGCGTGATCCGCAGCCCGCAGGGGCAGGCGCTGAGCTACGCCGAGCTGGTGGACGGCGGTCATGTCGAGCTGTCGATTTCCGGCGACGCGCCGCTCAAACCGCAGGCGGAATATCGCCTGGTGGGCACCAGCGCCGCGCGCGTCGATATTCCGGCCAAGGCGACCGGCGAAACCACCTACGTACACGATATGCGCCTGCCGAATATGCTGCACGGCCGGGTGGTGCGGCCGCCCTATGCCGGGTACGACAGCGGCGAATTCGTCGGCACCAGCCTGCTGGCGGTGGATGAAACCTCGATCGCGCATATTCCCGGCATCGTCAAACTGGTGGTGATCGGCGATTTCATCGGCATTGTCGCCGAGCGCGAAGAGCAGGCGATCAAGGCGGCGCAGGCGCTGCAGGTCAGCTGGAAAGACTGGCGGCGCAATTTGCCGCAGATGACCGACGTGGCGCAGGCGCTGCGCGACAACCCCCATTCGACCCGGGTGGTGCACGATACCGGCGATGTGGACGCGGCGCTGGCGGCGGCCGACAGGCGTTTCACCCGCAGCTACCTGTGGCCGTATCAGCTGCATGCCTCGATTGGTCCTTCCTGCGCGCTGGCGGACTACCGGCCGGAGCGCCTGCAGGTCTGGTCGGGCAGCCAGAACCCGCACCTGCTGCGCGCCGATCTGGCCTGGCTGCTGGAATACCCGGAAGCGCAGATCGAGATCGTTCGCATGGAGGCGGCCGGTTGCTATGGCCGCAATTGCGCCGATGACGTCTGCGCCGACGCGGCGCTGCTGTCGCGCGCGGTGGGCAGGCCGGTGCGGGTGCAGCTGACCCGTGAGCAAGAACATGTGTGGGAACCGAAGGGTACCGCGCAGCTGATGGAGGTGGACGGCGGGCTGGACGCCGCCGGGCATCCGGTCGCCTACGATTTTCGCACCTATTATCCTTCCAACGGCGCGCCGACGCTGGCGCTGCTGCTGACCGGCCGGGTTGAACCGCTGCCGGTGGCCTATGAAATGGGCGACCGCACCTCGGTACCGCCTTACGAATATCCGGCGCTGCGCGTCAGCATCGAGGACATGGCGCCGATCGTGCGCGCCTCCTGGATGCGCGGCGTTTCCGCCTTGCCGAACACCTTCGCCCACGAATCTTATATCGATGAGCTGGCCCACGCCGCCGGCGTCGATCCGCTGGAATATCGGCTGCGCTATATCGATGATGAACGTGCCAGTGAGCTGATGCGCAGCACCGCAGAACGCGCCGGCTGGACGCCGCATACCGAACCGATGCAGACCCCGGCGGAAGACGGCGTGCTGCGCGGGCGCGGCTTTGCCTACGCCCGTTACATCCACAGCAAGTTTCCCGGCTTTGGGGCGGCCTGGGCCGCCTGGGTGGCCGACGTGGCGATCGACAAAGCCAGCGGCGAAGTGGCGGTGACGCGCATCGTGGTCGGCCACGACGCGGGCATGATGGTCAACCCGGACGGCGTGCGCCACCAAATTCACGGCAACGTATTGCAATCGACCAGCCGGGTATTGAAAGAGCGCGTGACCTTTGAGGAATCGACGGTCTCCGCCAAAGAATGGGGGGCTTACCCGATCCTGACCTTCCCGGAGGTGCCGGAAGTGGACGTGGTGATGATGCCGCGCCCTTACGATCCGCCGCTGGGCGCCGGGGAATCGGCGTCGGTGCCCAGCGCGGCGGCCATCGCCAACGCGGTATTCGACGCCACCGGCATTCGTTTTCGCGAGCTGCCGATCACCTCGGACAAACTGCGCGAGGCGCTGAACGGGCCGGACGCCGAGCGGCAGGCCGCCCCGCCCAAGAAAAAGAAGCGCGGCAAATGGTGGTTCGGCGGCGCGGCGGGGCTGTTCGGCGCGGTGCTGGGCATCGCCGGCAGCGCCTTGCCGTGGCGGGCGGAGATCGCGCCGGTGGCGACGCCCGGCGCCGGCACCTGGTCGGCGGCCACGCTGGAGCGCGGCCGCCAGTTGGCCGCTGCCGGAGACTGCGCGGTTTGCCATACCGCGTCGGAAGGGGCGACCAACGCCGGCGGGCTGGCGATGGCGACGCCGTTCGGCACGCTCTACAGCACCAACATTACCCCGGACGTGGCAACCGGCATCGGCAACTGGTCGTTTACCGCGTTCGATCGGGCGATGCGCCAGGGCATCGCCCGCGACGGCCGCCATCTGTATCCGGCATTTCCTTACACCGCCTTCAGCAAAATGACCGACGGCGACATGCAGGCGCTGTACGCTTATCTGATGTCGCAACCGGCGGTGCGCCAGAGCAATCCGGCCAATCAGATGCGCTTCCCGTTTAACCTGCGGCCGCTGATGGCCGGCTGGAACGCGCTGTTCCTGCGCCAGGGGGAATATCAACCCGATCCGCAACAAAGCGCGCAGTGGAACCGCGGCGCCTATCTGGTCAACGGGCTCGGCCACTGCGCCGCCTGCCATTCGCCGCGCAATCTGCTGGGGGCGGAAAAGGGCGGCGCGGCTTTCCTGGCGGGGGGAATGGTGGACGGGTGGGAAGCGCCGGCGCTGAATCAATTGGCCAATGCGGACAAGCCCTGGACCGAGGAACAGCTGTTTCAGTACTTCCGCAGCGGGCATTCCGCCGAGCACGGCGTGGCGGCCGGGCCGATGGGGCCGGTGGTCAGCGAACTGGCGACGTTGCCGCAGAGCGATCTGAGGGCGATGGCCAACTATGTGATGTCGCTGAGCACCAAGGCGACGCTGAATGTGGAACCGCAGGCGCAGTTGGCGGCCCGCGCCTTGCCGGCGGCGGGGCAACTGGCCGGCGAGCGGTTATTTCAGGGCGCTTGCCAGGCCTGCCACAGCGCCGCCGCCGGCGGGCCGCAGCTGTTCGGCGTCAGTCCCGATCTGGCCAATAACACCAATATCTTCAGCGATCGCCCCGATAACCTGATCAAGGTGATCCTGCAAGGGATCCCCAAACCGGCTACCGCCGAATTGGGCTTTATGCCGGGCTTTAAGGACAGCTTTTCCGATCGGCAGGTGACGGCGCTGGTGAATTATTTGCGCCAACGCTATGCCGGCGACAAACCGGCCTGGCGCGACGTGGAGGCGCAGGTGGCGCGGCTGCGTGCGGAGCCGGGGAATCATTAACATTGTAAATTGTTACATTGGGTTATTGACTGGCGGCGCTCATTTGGTGATTAATGTTAGCCTGATTTTTACCTTACCTATAAAAAACAGGAAGTTAACATGGCATTAACCACGCATAAAATGGAAAGCGGCCTGGCCGTAACAGTTCGTTTACCTGATAATCAGGCCAAGGTTCCGGCGATTATTCTGTGTCACGGCTTCTGCGGCATTCAGGAGCTGTTGCTGCCGGCCTTTGCCGAGGCCTTCGTCAACGCCGGTTTTGCGGCGGTGACGTTTGACTATCGCGGCTTCGGCGCCAGCGAGGGTGAACGCGGGCGGCTGGTGCCGGCGCTGCAGATTGAGGACATTCTGGCGGTGAGCCGTTGGGTGCAAACGCAGCCGCAGATCGACAGTGAGCGCATCGGCCTGTGGGGCACATCGTTTGGCGGTTGCCACGTGTTCGGCGCTGCCGCGGCCGATCCGGCCATCAAGTGCATCGTTAGCCAGCTGGCTTTCGCCGACGGGGAAACCATCGTGACGGGGAAAATGGCCGCCGACGAAAAACAGGCGTTCATCGCCACGCTGGACAAAATGGCGGAGAAGAAACAGGCCACCGGCAAAGAGATGTTTGTCGCCGTCACCCGGGTGTTGAGCGATGACGAGTCGAAAGCGTTCTTCGAGGAGAACAAGGCGCGCTACCCGGCGATGGACATCAAGATCCCGTTCCTGACCGTGCGCGAAACGCTGCGCTATCAGCCGCGCGACAATGCGGCGCGCGTCACATGCCCGGTGCTGGTGGTGGTGGCGGGCGACGATACCGTCAACCCGCCGGAGCAGGGCATCGCGCTGTATGAGGCGGTAGGCAGCGCGAAAAAGGCGCTGCACGTCGAGCAGAATGCGAAGCACTACGACATGTATGCCGGCCCGCATTTTGCCGGCATCATCGGCCGTCAGATCGCCTGGTTCAACGAGCACCTGTAATACCGTCCTCCTCCTGGCGCAGAAATGCCACCAGCCGCTGCGCCGGCAATGGCAGCTGCGCCCGTTCGCGCACCACGATCGACAGACGCCGGATCGCCCAGTCGTCCGTCAGCGGCAGGGCGTTGCGCAGGATCTCGGGCAGCCGCCGGGCGCTCTCTTCTGGCACCACCGCCAGCCCGGCGCCGCGCAGCACCATGCGGCAGATGGCGTCGAAATTGGCGGCGCGCGCCCGCAGCCGCATCGGGCCGCCGCTGCGTATCGCCAGCTGCTCCAAATGCTGTTGCAGCGCGCTCTGTTCCGGCAGGCCGATAAAGTCGAAAGGCAGGGCGTCCGCAAAGCTGAGCTGGCGGCGGCCGCTGAGCGCATGCCCCGGCGGCAGCGCCAGCACCAGACGATCCTGCCGGAAGGGGTAGCTTGCCAGCCCGCGCAGATCGGCATGATCCGCCACGATGCCGATATCCGCCGCCCATTCGGCGATCGCCTGCGCGATGGCCGGGCTGGGCAGCTCCTCCAGCGCGATGTCGGTGTACGGGTGCAGCACCAGAAAATCCGCCAGCAGTTCCGGCAGAAAAGCGTCGGCGGCGACGGTATTGGCGACGATGCGCAGCTGGCTGCGCTGGCCCGGTGCGAACTCGGCCATGTCGCCGCGCAGCCGGTCGCGCTGCTGCAGCAGCACGCGCGCGTGTTGCAACAGGCGTTCACCGGCGGGCGTCGCCTGGACGCCGCGCGGATTGCGCGTCAGCAGCGCCACGCCGGCCTGTTGCTCCAGCCCGCGCATGCGTGCGCTGGCGGCGGCCAGCGACAGCCCGACGCGCTCGGCGCCGGCGGTGATGCTGCCGGTTTCGAGCACCGCCGCCAACAGCCGCAGATCGATAAAGTCAAAATGCATGCGTTCTTCCTCTGTCTTTGCCGCAGGCAGGCTCTGCCATTGCCGCATTGTGCCGCGGCGCGGCGCCGGCCACAATCGGGCCGTTGATTCGCCATAAGGATAGACGCATGTCGCTGACGTTACTCGAAATTGTCGCCCTTACGGGCATTTTTACGCTGGCCGGCACGGTCAAAGGGGCGATCGGTTTGGGATTACCGACGGTGTCGATGGGGCTGCTCAGCCTGATGATGCCGCCGGGGCAGGCCGCCGCGCTGCTGCTGTTGCCCTCATTGATCACCAACCTGTGGCAACTGCTGTGCGGGCCGCGGTTGGGGGCGCTGTGCCGTCGGCTCTGGCCGATGATGCTGTGCGTCACGCTGGGCACGTTGCTGAGCGCCGGCACGCTCACCGCCATCGACGGCCGCCTGGCGCCGCTGGCGCTGGGCATTTGCCTGACCGGCTATGCGCTGTTGGGTTTTACCCGTTTCGACTGGCGCGTTTCCGCTGCGGCGGAGCCTTGGCTGGGGCCGCTGTGCGGCCTGTTGACCGGCGTGCTGACCGGCGCCACCGGCGTGTTCGTCATACCGGCGGTGCCCTATCTGAACGCATTGGGCCTGGCGCGTGACGATCTGGTGCAGGCGCTGGGGCTGTCGTTCACCGTCTCGACGCTGGCGCTGGCCGCCGGATTAGCCTGGCATCAGGCGCTGCCCGGGACGCTGCTCGGCGTTTCGCTGTTGGCGCTGCTGCCGGCGTTGGCCGGCATGTGGCTGGGCGGGATCGCGCGTCGTCACAGCAGCCCGCTGATTTTTCGTCGCCTTTTCTTTATTGGGTTATTCATCTTGGGCGTTGAGATTATTTGGCGTTCAATTAATTGAATCGATAGCATCTACGTGTAATCAGGTTCGGTATATTATTCTGGGTTTTATTCTAATATGATGGTTCTCGATATTTAAAATACACTTTGCTTATTGGTTTGTTTATGAAATACAGAGTAATTATGGATTATTATTAGTGTATTTTACTTTTGCAACTGCAACCCGTTTTAAACAGGGTAACCCCAGTGAATCCATAGGAGAATATTGATGAAGGAAATTTTAAGCAGCCAACTCGATGCGGTGTCGGGTGGATGGCAGGATCGAGATGGGAGTGGAAAAAGATCGTCTGATAACGGAGGCTCCGGTTCTTCAAGTCGTGGCGGAAATAACGGCGGTGACCGCGGGCTTCAGTCATTCCTGTCAAAAAATAGCCCGTATGGCAGCGGTTCCGGCGCTAGCGGTTTCTGGGGGAATGGTAATTCAATGGCTGCAGGAAATGGTTACGGCGGCAATGGCACTGGACCGAGAGAGGCCAGAGAATTCGGAACCAAACGCTAATTAACAGATGCAATCCCAGCACAGAAGTAAAATTCTGTGCTTTTATGGGGTATATGATGAATAGATATGTTGTTTTTATAAAGAGTGATGAATCAAAAGTGCTAAGAAAGGACGTGGTTACACGCGAAATTATTAAGGATATGAAGCGGAAAGGCTTCAGAAAGCATCATGTCGAAGTAGAGGCTGATAACGAAAGCGATGCCATTAACAAATTAAATAAGAACAGCAATGATTATTTGGATTCATTGAAAAATTTTTCCGGTGATTTATTGCTCTGTTCTATTTGTGTTATTGTGATGGCGATCGTTTATTTTTTTAGCTAAGCCATAATCCAGCATTGAATCATTCAAGTTTTCCATATTATAGTTTTCGTGGTGATTTAAATGAGCCATCAGGCATTGGGTATTGATTTATCAAAGATAGAAAGGTCATCCGTTCCAAATATCCTGCATTTTGTATGGATTGGTGACTTAAATGAACTAAATACGCATTATATCGACATATGGAAAAAAACAAATAAAGATAAGCAGATATTCTTTTGGTATGACCAAGACTCTTCACTGTGCCATTTGCTAAACAATGCCATACGCGATTTCGTCAGCGTCAAAAAAAGTAAAAATAAAGTTAAGGCTGAATTAAAAATGAAAAACCATGCCTTCAAATATATATATCCAAAAATAAAGACAGGTTTTTCTTTTGATGAGCTCGTTATTGAATTCTTAACCAAGCATGAAATCCCTTATCAGAGACCGCCAAAAGCGATTGAAGACGCATGGTTTGGCAACAGAGGTTTTATAAAAAAGTCTATAACGGAGCTTTTTTGCACCGATTCCGATGATTTTATGAGGTATTATTACTATGAGATTATACTAAGGCATAACATTGCCAGTGCAAGTGACATTGTCAGGCTTTTAATTATCTATCAGTATGGCGGCACTTATATAGATGTTGATACGCTCCCATACATTGACAATATATATCATAAATTAAATGAATATATAAGAAAAGAGGGCATTGTCGAGAGTGACTCGTTTCTATTGCTTAAAACCGTATGTTTTTTAAAAAAGATAAATTCAGAAGGGGTGCTGCCTGAAGCCGTGATCGGCTGCGATGAAAATGAGTTAGGGTTAGATGCTGTTGGATTTGAAGAAATCAAAAGGCTTATCGAACTGGATCTCACTGATTTTTCTTTGGATATGATATTGCCATTGGGTGAGACATACGTTCATAAAAATTTATTGGCGCTAGGATCACTCAGAAGATTTAAAGGTGTTTATTTTAATAACTTCATATCCTCTCACCAAAAATCCAAGGCGGTAAGGATCATTCTTAGAGTAATGAAAAAAAGATACCGCTTTTTAGAAAGAAACAATTGCATATTTGACTGTTATATTGATGATGGGTCAAGGTGTTATCTGACCAGGATCTTACCATGGAGGAGCGAGTTAACAACAAGGAACTATTGCGTTACCTCGGTCTTAACGGGGCCGGGTTTAATTGTCGAGGTTTTATTGGGGTTGGCTTATAAGGCCTTTAATATTGGATGTCTGATAGAGCCCTCCAGCATTGCGGAATATATGCAAAATCCTGATTTTGGAATTGCATTGTTTCAACACACTATAGATACCCCTGATGGCGCCTATTCCACGTGGCGCAAATAAAAAGGGATGGTTTGTAATGCAGATTCACTGACGTTCCGCTTGTTTGATTACCAATGCAATAGCCTGTGAATTTGAATATTAGCTTTCAATAAGGGACGCTGATCATGTTTCGCCAGGAAGCGATCGATAATCAGAAAATGAAATGGCGTGGTCGGGCCATCCTGCTACCCGGTATTCCCTTTTGGCTCACGGCAGGGCTCTGCCTGTTTTTTCTCATTGCTTTTCTCACCTTCGCCATCGCCGGCACCTATACCCGGCGTGTCAACGTGACCGGCGAAATCAGCACCTATCCCCGGGCCGCCAACGTCTATTCCGCCGTCCAGGGGGTGGTGGTCAAACAATTCGTCACCGAAGGGCAGGTGATCGCCGCCGGCGCGCCCATTTACCAGATTGACGTCAGCAAAAGCACCCGCAGCGGTGTCGTCAGCGATAACCAGCAGCGGGATATCGACGGCCAGCTGGCGCGCATTGCGCAAATCATCAGCCGGCTGGAAAGCAGCAAGCAGGCCACGCTTACCATGCTGGAAAAACAAAAGGCGCAGTATACCGCCGCGTTCACCCGTTCAACCGACATCCTCAAACGCGCCCAGGAAGGGATACGCATCATGAAGGAAAATATGGAGAATTACCGGCACTATCAAACCAAGGGATTGATCACTAAGGATCAGCTCACCAACCAGGTGGCGCTGTATTACCAGCAGCAGAACAACCTGCTGGGTCTGTCCGGCCAGAACGAACAGAATTCGCTGCAGATCACCGCGCTGGAAAGCCAGATCCATATCCAGGCCGCCAACTTCGACAACCAGATTTACCAGATGGAGCTGCAGCGCCACGAGCTGCAGAAGGAGCGGCTCAACATTGATGCCGGCGGGGCGATCATCGTTCGCGCGCTGGCCGACGGCCGCATCGATTCGCTGAGCGTCACGGTTGGCCAGATGGTCAACGTCGGTGACAGTCTGCTGCAAGTGATCCCCCACAATATCGCTCACTACGCCCTGGTGCTATGGGTGCCCAACGACGCCATCCCCTACATCGCCGCCGGTGACAAAGTCAATGTGCGTTATGACGCCTTTCCGGCGGAGAAATTCGGCCAGTTTGCCGCTACGGTATCCGTCATCTCCAAAGCCCCGGCCTCACCGCAGGAAATGCTGACCTACCAGGGGGCGCCCAAAGCGGCGCTGACCGCCGCCGTGCCGTACTACAAGACGATCGTCATTCCGGAAAAACAGGTCATTGCCTATGACGGTAAACGTCTGAGCCTGGAAAACGGCATGAAAGCGCAAAGCACCCTGTTTTTGGAAAAAAGGCAGATTTATCAGTGGATGTTGTCACCGTTTTACGAGATGAAACACAGCGCGACGGGGCCGATCAATGAGTAAGCCCACGTTCAAACAGCGGATCAGCCAACTGGATCTGCGGCTGCGCCACCGGGTTCCGATGGTGCACCAGACCGAGTCGTCAGAATGCGGGCTGGCCTGCCTGGCGATGATCTGCGGTTACTATGGTAAAAACGTCGACCTGATCGCGCTGCGCCGGCAGTTCAGCCTGTCGACCCGCGGCGCCACGCTGACCGGGTTAACCGGTATAGCCGAACAGCTGGGCCTGGCCACTCGCCCTCTATCACTTGATATTGACGAGCTCAGCGCGCTGAAACTCCCCTGTATTTTGCACTGGGAGTTCAACCATTTCGTGGTGCTGGTCAGTATCAAGGGGCACCGCGCGGTGCTGCATGATCCGGCGCGCGGGCGCCGGGCCGTCAGCCTGACGGAACTGTCGCGCAGTTTTACCGGCGTGGCGCTTGAGGCCTGGCCCGGCAGCGCCTTCACCGCCGACAGCGTCCGCCACCGCATTCACCTGCGCGCGCTGATTGGCAGCGTACACGGTCTTAAGGGGGCGCTCGGCAAAATCTTTTGCCTGTCTCTGGTGTTCGAAACCATCAACCTGGTGATGCCCATCGGCACGCAGCTGGTGATGGATCACGCTATTCCCGCCGGCGATCGCGGGTTACTGACGCTCATCTGCGTTGGTCTGATGCTGTTCATCCTGCTGCGGGCAGCTGTCGGCATGGTGCGCGCCTGGTCCGGGCTGGTCATGTCGACGCTCATCAACGTGCAGTGGCAATCCGGGTTGTTTACCCACCTGTTGCGCCTGCCGCTGGGCTACTTTGAACGGCGCAAGCTGGGTGACATTCAGTCGCGCTTCAGCTCGCTGGATACGCTGCGCAGCACCTTCACCACGAGCATTGTCGGCGCCATCATGGACGGCATCATGGTGATCGGCGTGCTGGTGATGATGGTGCTGTATGGCGGCTGGTTGACCTGGGTGGTGATTGCGTTCACCGCGCTCTACGTGCTGATGCGGCTGCTGACCTACGGCTATTATCGCCAACTGTCCGAAGAAGCGCTGGTCAGGGAGGCCCGCGCCGGCTCGTATTTTATGGAGACGCTGTACGGTATCGCCACCGTCAAGATGCAGGGCATGGCGGAACGTCGCATTGCCCATTGGCTCAACCTTGAAATCGACACCATCAATACCGGTATCCGGGTCACCCGCATGGACATGCTGTTTGGCGGGATCAACACCTTCATTGCCGCCTGCGATCAGGTCGTTATTCTTTGGCTGGGAGCCAGCCTGGTGATCGATAACCAGATGACCCTCGGCATGTTCGTGGCGTTCGGCGCCTTTCGCGGGCAGTTTTCCGACCGTATCGGGTCTCTGACAGATTTTTTGCTGCAGCTGCGCATGATGAGCCTGCACAACGAACGTATTGCCGATATCGCCTTGCACCCACGAGAAAACCGTAAACCGGACCTTCCTTACGCGGCGGGCCTGCAACCTTTGGGATTGACGACCCATGCCCTGAGCTATCGTTACGACAGCCAGTCACCGGCGGTCTTTGATGCCTTGGACATCAGTGTTGCGCCGGGCGAGAGCGTGGCCATCGTGGGCCCGTCGGGCGCCGGCAAGACCACGCTGATGAAGGTGCTGTGCGGGTTGTTTCCCCCGGACTCAGGGCGGGTTGAGGTGAACGGCGTCGATATCCGGCAGCTTGGCATCAACAACTACCACAAGATGATCGCCTGTGTGATGCAGGACGACAAGCTGTTCTCCGGCTCGATCCGGGAAAATATCTGCGGGTTCGCGGACGAGGTGGATGACGCCTGGATGGAAGCCTGTGCCCGCGCCAGCTATCTGCACGACGTGCTCATGCGTATGCCGATGGGGTATGAAACCCCGATCGGCGAGCTGGGGGAAGGATTGTCCGGCGGGCAGAAGCAACGCCTGTTCATTGCCCGGGCGATTTACAAGAAGCCGGCGATTTTGTTCCTGGATGAGGCCACCAGTGCGCTGGATAAGGAGAGCGAAGCTGTGGTGAATCAGGCCATCAAGAGACTCAATATCACGAAGGTGATCATTGCCCACCGTGAAACGACCATTGCGTCGGCAGATCGGGTCATACATTTTGGATAAGGGGGGATATCACCAGCGGCACCGGCCGTTAACCCTGTTTTGCCCCCTAAAAACCCAATAAGCTCAGGCCTGCGGGCCGCCAAAATGGTCCCCCACATGCCGGCGAGTTGGTCCGAACGGCGATGGGGCAAGGCTATTTTTTCTGCCCGCTCCGGTTTTCAATTTACTGGGCGCTTACATTGCGCGATATTCTGGTTTTCTGATGGGCTAAGGCGGATGAGGGAACCATGACGGACAGCCAGGCGTTTGAACAACAAAGCCTCGACAATCTGCTGAGCTATTGGCGGCGCCATCGCCGCCTGCCGGGCGCACGCTATCCGGCCGGCCCAACCGACACCCTGTGCGACGTGCCGGGCGTCAGCGTCGGGCATCACACCTTGGCCGACGGCGAATGCCAGACCGGCGTTACCGCCATCGTGCCGCCGGGCGATCTGTTCAACCAGCCGTTGCCGTGCGGCAGCGCGGTGCTCAACGGCTTCGCCAAACCGCTGGGGCTGGTGCAGCTGAACGAGCTGGGGGTGCTGCAAACGCCGATCCTGCTGAGCAACACTTTCGCCGTCGGCACGCTGTTCAATGCCATGGTGCGGCGCAGCTGTCTGCGCTACCCGCAGATCGGCCGCGGCAGCGCCACCATCAACCCGCTGGTGCTGGAGTGCAACGACGGCTACCTCAACGATATTCAGGCGATGGCGGTGCGTGAGGAGCACGTCTTCAGCGCGCTGGATAACCATTCCACCCGCTTTGCGCGCGGCAGCGTCGGCGCCGGGCGCGGCATGAGCAGCTTCGGCCTGAAAGGCGGCATCGGCACCGCCTCGCGCTATTGCCCGGGGCTTGGCACCACGCTCGGCGTGCTGGTGCTGGCCAACTTCGGCACCCTCGACTCGTTGACGCTGAGCGGCGTGCGCGTTGGCCAGGCGCTGGGCAGGCTGCTGGCGGATCCGCCGCCGCAGGTGGACGCCGGTTCGGTCATTATCATCATCGCCTGCGATCGGGCGCTGGACAGCCGCCAGCTTAACCGCATCGCCCGCCGAGCGGGCGCGGGCCTGGGGCGAGTGGGCAGCCATTGGGGGCACGGTTCCGGCGATATCGCGCTGGCGTTTTCCACCCGGTTGCTGGGGGCGACGCTGCCGGACGAACGGCTGGAGCCGCTGTTTGCGGCGGCGGCGGACGCCACCGAATACGCGGTGTTGGATGCGTTGCTGAGCGCCGAGGGCGTTAGCGGTTTCCAGCGGCACGATCGCATGGCGCTGGGCCCGCTGCTCGATCGGCTGGCGGAAAATTAAATAACGGGAGCGTGATGTGAAAGTCTTTATCTCTGCGGATATCGAAGGTATCGCCGGCGTAATGCGGCCGGAGCAATGCAACCCGGCCCATGCCGACTATGCGGCGGCGCGCGAGCTGATGGAGCAGGAGGTCAACGCGGCCATCGACGGCGCTTTCGCCGGCGGGGCCACCGCGGTGACGGTGGCCGACAGCCACGCCATGATGCAGAATCTGCGCGCCGATCGCCTCGATGGGCGCGCGCGCCTGGTGCAGGGTAAACCGCGTGGGCTGTCGATGGTGGAAGGGCTGCAACACCAACGTTACGACGGCCTGATGTTCATCGGCTACCACAGCGCCGCCGGCGAGCATGGCGTGCTGGCGCATACCATCAACGGCCGGGCCTTTTACCGCGTCAGCCTGAACGGCGAAGCGGTGGGCGAAAGCGATCTGTACGCGGCGGCGGCGGCCGAGTTGAACGTGCCGCTGTGGCTGGTGAGCGGCGACGACGAGCTGCAACGCTGGGTAGCGGAACGTTACCCGCACGTCGGCTATGCCTGCGTCAAGCGTGCGATCTCGCAAACCGCCGCCGAATCGCTCAGCCCGCAGCGGGCGCGCGCCGAGATCCGCGAACGGGCAATGCAGCAGGTGCGCCAGGGCGGGAAGCTGCCGGTGGAGCGCCGCTTCATGCCGCCTTATCGGCTGACGCTGATGGCGGCCAAACCGGTATTGGCGGATCTGTTCAGTCTGGTGCCCGGCGTGGAGCGCCAGGACGCGCTCACCGTGGCCTTCGACAGCGACAACATGGCGGCGCCAATCCGCCTGCTCAGCGTCTTTTCGTATCTGGCGACGACGCAGAATTGATGCACGATGTGCGGGCTACCCGCCCGCAGCGCACGATTGCTCAACGAAAAAATCCCTTATCAAGATTAGGCCTGCTGGATAATAGGCTACGCTAATTATTGCTCTGTTGCGCTATGTCACCCGACGGGCGCAACAACCCATTCCCATAACAAGATTTGTTTCGCCGAAGGCAGTGACGCCTTCGGCTTTTTTGGAGTCATGAGCAATGAGCATATCCCAAGTTCCGCTTTCGCGGCGGCGGTTTATCGTCGGCGCCGGGGCGTTGGTGATCGGCGCCTATCTGCCGTCCACCGGCGCGCTGGCGCGGTCGAATGCCCAGGCCGCCTCCGGCGCGGCGGCGTTTGACGCCAACGCCTTCGTTCAGATCGGCGCCGACGGCGTCGTCACCGTCATCAGTAAACACACCGAAGTGGGCCAGGGGGTCTATACCGGCATGGCGACGCTGGTTGCCGAAGAGCTCGATGCCGACTGGGCGCGGGTGCGGGTCGTCGCCGCGCCGGTGGACACCCATATCTACAAAAACCTGGCCTTCGGATTCCAGGGCACCGGCGGTTCGAGCTCGGTGGCCAATGCCTATGAGCAAATGCGCCGCATGGGCGCCATGGCGCGCGCGCTGCTGGTGCAGGCCGCCGCGCAGAGCTGGAAAACCTCGGCGCAGGAAATCACCGTGCAGGCGGGCAAGATCCGCCATGCCGCCAGCGGACGCGAAGCGGGCTTCGGCGAATTCGCCGCGCTGGCCGCCACGCTGCCGCCGCCCGATCCCGCCAGCCTGACGCTGAAGGATCCGGCCAATTTCACCCTGATCGGCAAAACGCGCGGCCTGCATCGCGTCGATTCGCTGGCGAAAACCAACGGCAGCGCGCAGTTCTCGCAGGATATCCATGAGCCGGACATGCTGACCGTCACCATCAAGAAGCCGCCGCGCTTCGGCGGCAAGGTGGCGACCTTCGACGCCGAACGGGCGCTGGCGGTGCCGGGGGTGGTAGCGGTGAAGCAAATCGCCACCGGCGTGGCGGTTTACGCCAAAAACACCTGGGCGGCGATCCAGGGGCGGGAGCGGCTGAAGGTGACGTGGGACGATGCGCAGGCCGAACGGCGCAACACCGAGGAGATTTACGCCGAATTCCGCCAGGTGGCGCAGAAAACCGGCGTGGTGGCGAAGAGCCACGGCAAGCTGGACGAGGTGTTCGACAAGGCTGACAAGGTGATCGAGGCCGAATACACCTTCCCGTACGTCGCCCACGCGCCGATGGAGCCGCTGGACGGCTATCTGTTCTGGGACGGCGAGAGCGTCAAGGCGCGCTACGGCTGCCAAATTCAAACGCTCGATCACAAGCAGCTGTGCGATCTGTTCGAGTTGCCGCCGGACAAGGTGCAGATTGAAACCATTCTGGCGGGCGGCAGCTTCGGCCGGCGCATCGATTTAGGCAACCCGACGCTGGGGCCGGATCTGGCGGCCGACATGGCGGCGGCGGCCAAGGGTATCGGCCCCGGCCACGGCGTGAAGGTGGTATGGACGCGCGAGGACGACATCCGCAATGGCTGGTATCGCCCGATGATCCTGCACCGCCTGCGCGGCGCCATTCGCGGCGGCAAGGTGGTGGGCTGGACCGATACCGTGGTCGGCCACTCCTGGACGCGCCACAGCGCGATGGATGCGCTGGTGGTCAACGGACTCGATCAGATGATGGTCGAGGGCGCCAGCGAAGTGTCATACACCTTCGAAGCCTTCCGCTGCGATGCGCACATCGTGCCCGGCAAGGTGCCGACCACCTCGCTGCGGTCGGTCGCCAGCACCCACACCGGCCACGCGGTGGAGAGCTTTATCGATCAACTGCTGCAGGAAACCGGCCAGGATCCGGTCGAAGGGCGGCTGGCGCTGATGGGCGACGCGCCGCGCGCGGCGGGCGCGCTGCGGGCGGTAGCGAAAGCCGCTGACTGGCAGGGCGCGAAAGTGGTGGACGGGCGCGCGCGCGGCGTGGGCGTCGCCAAGGCGTTCGATACCTATGTGGCGCAGGTGGCCGAGGTGTCGATCGGCGAAGGCGGCATCCCGAAAGTGCACAAGGTGTGGTGCGCGGTGGACTGCGGCGTGGCGGTGAACCCCGATGTGATCCGCGCGCAGATCGAGGGCGGCATCGGCTACGGCCTCAGCATGGCGCTGTACGGCAATATCACGCTGAAAGACGGCGTGGTCGAACAGTCCAACTTCAATAACTTCCGCCCGCTGCGCATCGATGAGATGCCGGAGATCGAAGTGATCATCGTGCCCTCGAGCGAGAAACCGACCGGCGTGGGCGAGCTGGGGGTGCCGACCATCGCCCCGGCGGTCGGCAATGCGCTGGCGCTGCTCGGGCGGCCGCGCACCTCGCTGAGCCTGCCGCTGCATAATCCCACCGCGAACCCGGCGTCTGACAAGGAGAGAACCTGATGATTCAATTAACCGTAAACGAGCAGCCGCTGACCTTCGAGGGCGATCCGCACATGCCGCTGCTGTGGTTCTTGCGTGACGAAGCCGGCCTGACCGGCACCAAGTTCGGCTGCGGCATCGCCATGTGCGGCGCCTGCACCGTGCATCTGGACGGCGTGCCGGTGCGGTCGTGCATGACGCCGATTTCGGCCGCCGTCGGCAAAAAAATCACCACTATCGAAGCCGTGGGCGCCACGCCGGAAGGCAAGGCGGTGCAGGAGGCCTGGCTTGATCTGGACGTGGTGCAGTGCGGCTACTGCCAGTCCGGCCAGATCATGAGCGCCAGCGCGCTGCTGGCGCAAAGTAAAAATCCGAGCGATGCGGACATCGACGCGGCGATGGGCGGCAACGTCTGCCGCTGCGCCACCTATGTGCGCATTCGCGCCGCCATCCACCAGGCCGCCAAGGCGTTGGGTTAGGGAGAGATGCGATGAGCAACGCCTTGAAAGGGCTGTTATGGCTGATTATCGCCGTGGTGGTGTTGGCGGGAGGATATGCGCTGTACACGCTGCTGCGGCCCACCGGCGCGGAGCCTGCGGCGCCGATCGCCGGAGCGCCGGCCGGCATCACCGATAAACTGGCGCGCGGCGAGTACCTGGCGCGCGCCGCCGACTGCGTGGCGTGCCACACCGCGCCGGGCGGCACGCCGTATGCGGGCGGCTTCGCCTTCAAACTGCCGTTCGGCACCATTTACGGCACCAACATCACCGCCGACAAGGAGACTGGCATCGGCAACTGGAGCGACGATCAGTTCGTACGCGCGGTGCGTGAGGGGATCGGCCCGCAGGGCAACCTGTATCCGGCGATGCCGTACACCTCCTACACTGGGCTGAGCCGCGACGACGTGCTGGCGATCAAAGCCTATCTGTTCAGCCTGCCGCCGGTGAAGCAGGCCAACCCGCAAAACGATCTGTCGTTCCCGTTCAATCAGCGTTGGGGCATGAAATTCTGGAACCTGGCGTTCTTCCATGAGCAACGCTTTACGCCGGATCTCAACAAGGACGAGCAGTGGAACCGCGGCGCCTATCTGGCAACTGCGCTGGGCCACTGCGGCGAGTGCCACACGCCGCGCAATCTGGGGTTCGGCCTCAACCAGAGCAAGCACCTGAGCGGTGAAGTGGTGCAGGGCTGGTTCGCCGCCAACATCACGCCGGACAAACAGACCGGCATCGGCGGCTGGAGCGACCAACAGCTGTCGCAATATCTGGCCACCGGCCATGCGCCGGGGCGCAGCAGCGCCGCCGGCCCGATGGCGGAAGCGGTGGAAAACAGCCTGCAGTTCCTGACGCCGGAAGATAATCTGGCGCTGGTGAAATACCTGCGCGATATCGAACCGATCGCCGGCGACGCCGCCGCGGCGGTGAATCTGCAGCCGAAGGGCGCGGGGGCTTCCACCCCGATCCTGCCGGGCGGGCAAGAGCAGTCGCTCGGGCGGCGGGTGTTCGCCAACGACTGCAGCGGCTGCCACCAGTGGAACGGGCCGGGCCGCCAGAGCGAGTACGCCTCGCTGGTGGGCAGCACGGCGGTGAACGATCCGCAGGGGCGCAGCGTGGTGCAGGCCATCCTGAAGGGGACGAGCATCAGCATTGGCGATCGGCATGAGATGATGCCGGCGTTCGGCAGCGCCTATTCCGACGAGGAAATAGCGGCGGTTGCCAACTTCGTGGTCGGCCATTTCGGCGACAAACAGGGCAACGTCACCGCCAAACAGGTGGCGGAGCAGCGCAAGCAGTAAAGAAAGCGGCGAGGGAGCTTCTCCCTCGCCGTGGCGTCAGCGGCTGCGCCGCGACATCACCCGCTTGTCTTTCGGCCGATCCTGCCAGTCCTCAACCTGATTATTGAAGTTGTCCGCCAGCAGGTAGGCCGGGGTTTTCGCCAGCCAGTCGGACAACGAAATATCCTGATAAATGCCGTTGTCCATCACGATCAATACCTTCAAATCCTCATCGCCGATGTTCTCGATGTAATGGCCGAAGCCCTGCGGCACGTAACCGACGTCCGAAGGGGCGTACTCTTCCGTCTGCGCGTGGCCGTGTGAGCTGAACACCGTCATGCGGCCTTTGCCGGCAATATAGTATTGCCATTCGTTGGCATTGGGGTGCCAGTGCAATTCCCGGATCGCGCCGGGTTTCACGATCTCGATGATGCCGGTCATGGTGGTGGAAATGGGAAATTCTTTCGATGACACCAAATGGACGCTGCCGGCGTCATTTTCAAAGAACGGCTTTTGCTTCATTAATTCATAGCGATGGGTCAGCGGGGCGTTATTTAATCCGCCGTCGTTTTTCGGCAATGGCAGGGCGGGCGGAACGGCGCCGCCAACAATATAGGCCTCACCCTGTTTGGCCTTGGAAAATACCGCCGCCGGCATGTCGACGCTTTTTTCCAATACCTCTTTCGGCATATGCGCCACCCAATCGGTGATGCTGAAGGTGCCGAATTCGGAGAAGTGGCCGTTATCGAATGCCAGAATAAAATGCGCGCCGTCCGCCAGCGCCTGAATGGAATGGCCGTAGCCTTTCGGGAAATACCACACGTCGCCGGGGCCGAAATCCGCCACTTCGCATTTGCCCTCGGGATCGAGGATGGTGATGCGCGCATGGCCTTCCAGCATAAACGCCCATTCGGCGGCGATGGCGTGCCAGTGCAGCTCGCGCACGCCGCCCGGCTCCAGCGTCATGTCGACGCCCGCCACGCCTTCGGAGATTGGGAATTGCTCGACGGTGGCTTCGCGCGCCCAGCCGCTGGGCAGGCTGCGTTTTTTGCTGTCGGTGAATTTGTACTTATAGAGATGCTGCGCATTAGCAGGCGGCTGATAGCTGCTGGGCGGCACGATATTGCCATGGTCGTCGGCAGCGGCATTTTTAGCGATGCCGCCGATCATGCCGGCGGCGGCCGCGCTGACGGCGGAGACTTTCAATATATCACGACGCGATAGCATAGCATTTTCTCCAATATAAAACCGTGCGCCTGCAGAGGCAGGCAACAGGGAAGGCGCGATCGCCATTAAAATGATTTTTGTCATCGGCGGGAATAGGCTGTGACCCTTAAATCCTAGCGGCTGGAATTTATTGTGTAGGCGCTTATTTGTTTGCGTTTGTTACTAAGTGAGAGCGGGTTTGATTATTCATTGTTAATCTATATAGTCATTGGGCTGAATTAAATTTTCCCTGCGATTAAATAAATGAAGCGTCAATGAAACACGTTATTTTTGGGCGTTTTTCTCCGATTGCGCTATAGGCGTGCGCAAAAAGCGTGCAGTGGCGACATTGCAGTGCATTTACGCTAAATCGTGACGCCTTTCACAACGCTGACGCGTGGCTATTGCCGAGTATTCGCAAGTATGGCGATACTTTTAGCGCGGTCGAAAAGATCGCACACCCATTTTTATTGCGGCGTGTTACTGCTAAAGCAGGCAAGACCAAAATAGGAATGCACTTCTCCTTGTGACGAGGCGCATTTCCATTTTGGTCTTTTTTTTTGCATTTTATCGGGGAAAACGATGGACTATCAAAAACTTGGCTTAGAAATACTGGCGCGGGTCGGCGGTAAAGGCAACGTCAGCAAGCTGACGCACTGCGCGACCCGTTTGCGCATGGAATTCAACGACGACAGCAAAGTGGATTCGAAGGCGATTGAAGCCCTGCCGGGCGTTATCAGCGTGGTCGTGCGCGGTGGCCAGTTTCAGATCGTGGTCGGCAATAACGTGCAGCAAACGTTCCGCGTGTTGCAAAAAGAGATTGGCCAGCCGCAAACCGGTGCTCAAAAGCAGCAGCCGAAAGGTGGCGTGGTGTCACGGATTATCAGCGTGATTTCCACGACCTTTACCCCGGTGATCCCAGCCATTACCGGCGCGGGGATGATCAAGGCGCTGCTGGCGATCCTCAAGCTGGCTGGGGCGATAGATCCCGCCGGCACGACCTATCGATTGCTGGATACCGTTGCCGATGCGGCCTTTTTCTTCCTGCCGGTGCTGTTGGCTTACGGTGCCGCGATAAAATTCGAGTGCAATCCTATCCTGGCGATGACCCTCGCCGGCGCCTTGCTGCACCCTAATCTGGCTCAGATGCTGGCGGCGGGCACCGCGATTGATTTTCTCGGCATTCCGGTGCGGCTGGCGGATTATGCCGGCTCGGTGTTGCCGATCATTTTTACCGTGTGGCTGATGTCCTATATCGAGCGGTTTGCCGAGAAGGTTTCGCCGACGATGATCAAGTTCTTCACCAAACCGATGATTGTGCTGCTGGTCACCGCACCGCTCGCGTTGGTGGTGGTCGGGCCGTTCGGCATTTTCCTCAATGACATGGTGGCCGCCGGGGCGGCGATCGTCGATGGCAAGGCCAGCTGGCTGATTCCGATGTTGATGGGTGGGCTGCAGCCGTTTTTGGTGATCACCGGCACCGCCTGGGCGATGACACCGATCGCCACCGGCCAATTGACCAGGAACGGTTTTGAGATGATTAACGGGCCGGGCATGTTGGCATCCAATATTGCGCAAGGCGCGGCGACGCTGTGTGTGGCATTCCGCACCAAGAACACGAATTTGCGCCAGTTGGCGTCCTCCGCAGGTTTTACCGCGCTGTTGGGGATCACTGAACCCTCGCTGTACGGGGTGACGCTGAAACTGCGCAAACCGTTGATCGCGGCGATGATCGGCGGCGGCTGCGCCGGCATTTACGCCGGGTTGAGCGGATTGGTGCGCTATGCCTTCGTTTCTCCTGGCCTGGCCGCTTTGCCGGCGTTTATCGGTGAGAACCCGATGAATATCGTGCATGCGCTGATCACTTGCGCCATTGCCATCGTCGTGACCTTTGCCCTGACCTGGATCCTTGGCTTCGACGATCCGATCGAGGAGGCGAACGAAGAGACTCCGGTGGCGGCGGCCGACGAGGTATCGCCGGTTTTCAGCCCGCTGACCGGCAAAGCCGTGACGTTGGATCAGGTCAACGATGACGTCTTCTCCCAGGGCTTGTTGGGCCAGGGTATGGCGATCATACCCTCGGAAGGCGTGCTGCGTGCGCCGCTGGACGGCGAGATCGTGACTTTCCTGCCGTCAAAACATGCGGTAGGCATCAAGGGCGACAACGGTGCGGAGCTGTTGCTGCATATCGGTATCGACACGGTAAACCTGGGGGGCCAACACTTTGACTCCGAACTCCAGGTGGGCGATCGCGTCAAGGTCGGCGACGAGCTGGTGCGTTTTGACATCGGCGCGATCGCCGCACTGGGCTTCGATCTGACGACGCCGGTCTTGGTAGTCAACAGCGAAGCGTTTCAGGTTCAGGCGTTACCTAAGCCGCATGGCGTTCATGCCGGTGAGACGATTATGGCGCTGAAGGCCAATAAGGAGCCGGCATGATTTACCGACGCTTGCACGATTTTCCCGCCGAGTTTCTCTGGGGCGCGTCGACTTCCGCCTATCAGGTGGAGGGCGCATGGAATGAAGACGGCAAAAGCCCGTCGATCGTCGATATGCTCGAACATCCCGCAGGCACGGCGGATTTTACGGTGGCCAGCGATCACTATCATCGCTTTCGCGAGGATGTGAAGCTGTTCGCTGAACTGGGATTAAAGGCCTACCGGTTTTCGGTTGCGTGGACGCGCGTATTGCCCGATGGCGTCGGCGAAGTCAATGCGCCGGGGCTGGCGTTTTACCGGCAATTGATCGACGAACTGTTGGCGCACGGCATCGAGCCGGTGGTGACGCTGTACCATTTCGATCTGC
This sequence comes from Serratia sp. TSO36, assembly GCF_057808395.1. Taxonomy (NCBI): domain Bacteria; kingdom Pseudomonadati; phylum Pseudomonadota; class Gammaproteobacteria; order Enterobacterales; family Yersiniaceae; genus Serratia; species Serratia sp. TSO36. The sequence goes on from NZ_JBJZOU010000013.1 coordinate 79,888, forward strand.
CTTATGTGCTGGAGCAGCAGGGTGGCTGGTCCAATCGCGCCACCATCGACGCTTTTGTCGCCTACGCCGGCGTGCTGTTCGATGCCTTCGGCGATCGAGTGAAGTATTGGCTCACCATCAATGAACAGAACACCATGATCCTGCACCCAGGCGCCATCGGCACCCCCAAAGGCGGCGGGTTGCCTGACAAGCGGACGCTGTATCAGCAGAGTCATCATATGTTGGTCGCTCAGGCCAAAGTCATGGCATTATGCCATCAGCGCTGTCCCGGCGGGAAAATTGGCCCGGCGATCAATACCACCTCGATGTATCAGGAGACCTGCAATCCGCTGGATGCCATTGCCGCTCATAACTGGGAGACGCTGCGCTGTTGGAGTTTTCTCGATGTGGCGGTGCATGGCCGCTATAACGCCCTGGCCTGGCGTTACCTCGAGGATCGGGGGTGGGCGCCGGACAGCGAGCCGGAGGACGCGGCGCTGCTGTTGGCGGCACGGCCGGATTATGTGGCGATTAATTACTATTCCACCGCCACGATCGCCGCCAGCCGCGGCGACGGTTCAGACGTGAGCGCACGCGCCGGCGATCAGCAAATCATGCTCGGCGAACCGGGCGTGTATCGTGCGGCGGAAAACCCGTTTGTCGGCAAGACGCGCTACGGATGGGTGATCGATCCGGTTGGCTTGCGCTTAACGCTGCGCAAAACCTTCGAACGCTATCACCTGCCGATACTCATCACGGAGAACGGCATTGGCGCGCCGGATGAATTGCGGGCGGATGAGACCATCGACGACGACTATCGCATTGAATTCATGCGACAGCATGTCGAACAGATGCGGCTGGCGATCAACGACGGCGTCGAGCTGCTCGGTTACTGCCCGTGGGCGGCGATTGACGTCGTCAGTACGCATCAGGGCTACGTCAAGCGCTATGGATTTATCTACGTGAACCGCGGAGAACGGGATCTTAAGGATCTGCGGCGCATCAAAAAACGCAGTTTTGACTGGTATCGGCAGCTTATCGCCGCCAATGGCCGGTTAGGCAAATAAGCAAGGTGACGGCCGAGACGATGAAAGTCATTAAGGTTCTCAACAACAGTCTGGTGTTAACCGCGGACGACGATAACCGTGAAGTTATCGCCATGGGCAAGGGAATTGGCTTCAACAGCAAAACCGGAGACGAGATCAACCCGGCCGCCATTGAGAAAGTGTATGTGGTGCAGGAGGGGCAAAAGGGGCGCGATTACCTGCGGCTGATTGAAACTGCCCCGACGGAACACATTGAAATTGTGCAGATGATCCTCAGTGAGGCCAACCGCCAACTGAACGGCAACATTAATGAACAGATTTTCTTTACGCTGGCGGATCACATCAGTTTCGCTATCGAGCGTCATCATAAGGGCATTGCCATCCAAAACCGCCTGCTGTTCGAGGTGAAACGCTTCTACCCGCGAGAGTTTGCGGTGGGGCTGCAGGCCCTGGCATACATTAACCAGCGGCTGAATATCCATCTGCCCGAAGAGGAAGCGGGCAATATCGCCTTCCATCTGGTCAACGGCCAGACCGAAGTGCAAAACATGGAGCACACGTTGCTGGCGGTGAAGATGCTGAAAGATGTTTTCAATATCATCAAGTATCACTTTCGCATCAATATCGACACCGATTCGCTGAACTATGCGCGCTTTTTGGTACATATGCAGTTCTTTATCCAGCGCATGATCGACGGCAAGCAGATGGCCTCGAAGGCCGATTTTCTGTTTGCCCAGATGACCGCGGAGTACCCGCACGCCTATCGCGGCGCGCTATTGATCCGCGATTACGTGAAGAATCTGCTGCAAATGGAGATGTCGAACGATGAGCTGCTGTATTTGATGATCCACCTGACGCGCATCACCGATCAGCCGGAGGCCTGAACCGCTTCGGCAACCAGTTCGCGAAAGCGCTCGACGATCGGCGAAGCCGGGCTGCGGCGCAGCGCCAGGTAAAGCGGGGCGCTGAGCTGCGCCTCTTCGGCGAGGGTGCGGTAGACGATGCCGTCACCGCCCAGCCGCCGCATCGAGCCGGGCACCACTGACAGCCCCAGTCCGGCGCCGACCAGGCTGAGGGTGGCCGGCAGGCGCGGCGCTTCCTGCACGATGCGCGGGCTGAAGCCGGCGCGGTGGCAGGCGGCCAGGATGGCGTCGTACAGCCCCTGGCCGGCCGGGCGGCGATAGAGAATAAACGCCTCGTGGGCCAGTTCGGCCAGCGGCAGCGGTTGCTGCGTCTCATGCGCCAGCCGGTGGCCCAGCGGCAGGGCGACGATCATCGGCTCGCTGAGCACCGGCTCCACGCTCAGGCCGGGAATGCCGCTGGCCGGTGAGCGCACGAAGGCGGCGTCGAGGCGCTGTTCCAGCAACGCCTCCATCAGTTCGCCGCTGCCGGCTTCTTCCAACTGGGTGGTGATGCCCGGCAGGATGTCGCGGTAGCGGCGCAGCAGGTTGGGCACGAACGGGTGCAGCGCGGCGGAACTGGTGAAGCCGATGGCGATGTGCCCTTGCTCGCCGCGAGCGGCGCGCTGCACCGCTTCGCGCAGGCGTTCGGCGCGCGCCAGCAGGGCGCGGGCCTCTTCGAACAGCACGCCCCCCGCTTCGGTGACGCGCACGCCGCGCGGCAGGCGCTGCAACAAAGTTACGCCCAGCTCATCTTCCAGCCCCTGCAGCAGGCGGGTCAGCGGCGGCTGCTGGATAAACAGCCGTTCGGCGGCGCGGGTGATGTTGCCTTCTTCCACCACGGTGACGAACGCCCGCAGGCGACGCAGTTCGATCATAGCCATACCTCAAAGGTATCTTTGGTTGTTCAGGAATGCATTAGACATCATGGCACGGCGGCGCGCATGATACCAGACATCAAAACAAGCGATGTGGAATGGCAATGTCATGTCAGATATCAATACGTTAAAACCGCACCCGGCGGCAGCGCCGGGCAACGCGGAGCTGTTTGTGGGCTTTCTGTGGCTGGGGCTGATCGGCTTCGGCGGCGTGCTGCCGTTGGCGCGCAGCATGTTGGTGGAGCGCCGGCGCTGGTTGAGCGGCGAACAGTTCACCGAGCTGCTCGGGCTGTGCCAGTTCCTGCCCGGCGGCAACGTCATCAACCTGTCGGTGGCGGTGGGCATGGAATTTCGCGGGTTGCGCGGCGCGCTGTGCGCCTTGCTGGGCCTCATCAGCGCGCCGACGGCGATCGTGGTGGGGTTGGGCGTGGTGTACGCCCGCTTCCAAAACGATCCACATGTGCAGCATGTGTTCGCCGGGCTGGCCGCCGCCGCCGCCGGGCTGCTGCTGTCGACCGGGATCAAGATGCTGCTGCCGCTACGCGGTAAATGGCCGGCGCTGGCGATCGTCGCGCTGGCGCTGATCGCCATCGCCTGGCTGCGCCTGCCGCTGTTGCCGACCATGCTGGTGCTGGCGCCGCTGAGCATTCTGCTGATGTGGCGGTGGCCGTCATGAGCGGGGTTCTGATTGCGCTGGCGCTGATCTTCACCGAGCTCTCGCTGCTGGCGTTTGGCGGCGGCATGACCATTCTGCCGGAGATGCAGCGGCAGGTGGTGGAGGTGCATCAATGGATGAGCGCCCAGGAGTTCAGCGCGCTGTTCGCCATGGCGCAGGCCGCGCCGGGGCCGAACATGATGATCGTGCCGCTGGTCGGTTGGCACGTGGCCGGATGGGCGGGGCTGCTCGTTTCTTCGGTCGCCAAGTTCGGGCCGTCTTCCATCGTTACGCTGCTGGTGATGGGCGCCTGGCGGCGCTTTAAGGATCGCCCGTGGCGCCGCATCGTGCAGGCCGGGCTGGTGCCGCTGACCGTGGGATTGGTGGCGGCCAGCGGCATCTTGATCGCCGAAGCTTCCGCGCCCAGCTGGCGGCTGGCGGCGATCGTGGCGCTGGCGACGGGATTGAGCATGAGCAAGCGCCTCCATCCGCTGTGGGTGCTGGCGGGCGGCGCGCTGCTCGGGTTGCTGTTCGCCTGAGGGATTAGCGCGGGATCAGCATAAAGCGTGAAGGGCCGTTGCGGTCGATCAGCTCATAGCGCTTCGGCGCGGTCAGGGCCAGAAACGCCACCATGCCGCCTTCGGCGTCGGTCAGCGTCATGCCGTCCGGCGTCGGCCGCCAGGCGACCGGCAACGTTTGCAGCGCCAGCGGCTGCAGGCACTGGGCGGAGGCGCTGAAGCGGAAGGCGTTGGTGTTGGCCACCACTTCGTCGCTCAGCTGCACCTCGCAGACGGCTTTACCGTCGCCGATGGCGGCGAGCTGCCAGTCGCCCTTCAGCGCGGCGGGTTCCAGCAATGGCAGTGAACTGCCCAGGGCACTGCTGCACAATACGCTCATAACGACTCCCGTCAGGCTGGCGCGGCGCAAGGCGCGCATAAGAAAAAAGGTTGGCATCGGGTCACTCCTTTCGGCTTTCCGTTCACACTTTAGCACGTACCCCCGTGATCATGAGGGAAGGATTAGGTTTTTTAATCCTCGATTATTCTGATCTAACCGGCGATAAAATGCGCAAAAAGACGAATAATTAACCCGTTAATGCACTTATTTTTCTCATTAATATAGTGAGAATACAAATTGTTACGAGTATCTTCATCTCAATGCCCGGTACGGTGAAGCCAGGCCGGGCGGGCTCGCGCCGCCGGGGTGAGTCACTATACTGGTCATTCCTAAGCCTTGGCTTAGATTAGAACGACTGATGAATAGTCTTACAAAGCGAGTGGGTTCCTATTGTGTAAAAGGAGAATACAATGAGCAGTCGCCACAACGACATTTTGCAAGATGATGATGAGTTCACCAGCCTGGCCGCCACATCCCCCAACGATCATAACTATCAATTTTACTATCACCAGCCCGGCAGCCCCTATGACGGCTTGGGCTACGGCGCGCTGTTTACGCTGGACAACGCCAACCTCTACAGTAACCAGCGCGGCGGGGCAGCCATCAACAACCTGGGCAAAATCCGCGATAACTTCAGCTTCGATCGCGCCGCCGATCAGCTGACGCGGCCGGGCCTGACGCACAACGGCGATCAGGTGTATCACCAGCCGGTGGCGCTGACCTATTCCTTCCTGACGCAGAGCGCGCTGAACCGCATCGGCCAGACCGGCGACGGCGACAAGGGGCTGCAGCCGCTGACCCAGGCGGCGCAGGCGCAGGCGCAGAAATCGATGCAGGCGTGGGCCGACGTGGCGAACGTGACCTTTACCGAAACGGCGTCCACTGATATCAACCATCGCGCGGACATCACCTTCGCCTACTTCACCCAGCGCGCCGACGGCAGCACCGCTGAGGGCAGCGGCCCGAATGCCATTAATGCTTACGCCTATTACCCGCCGAGCTCCAAACCGGGCAGCGATAACGCCTTTGCCGGCACGGTGTGGTTCAACAAGAACTTCGCCACCCATCAGGCGCCGGTTAGCGGCGATTTCAGCAGCCAGACCTTCACCCACGAGCTGGGGCATGCCCTGGGGCTGGCGCACCCGGGATCTTATGACGCCTCGTTGGGCAACCCGAGCTACCAGAACGACGCGGCTTACTATCAGGATTCGCTGCAATACTCGATCATGAGCTATTTCAACGCCGGTTACACCGGCGCCGACACCAAAGGGGTGTATGGCTATGGCCCGATGGTGGATGACATCGCCGCGATCCAGAAATTGTACGGCGCCAACATGAACACCCGCACCGGCGACACGGTGTACGGCTTTAACTCCAACACCGGGCGCGATTTCCTGACCGCCACGGCGGACAACGGTAAACCGGTCAACTTCGCGGTGTGGGACGCCGGCGGCAACGACACGCTGGACTTCTCCGGCTACAGCCAGCAGCAGATGATCAACCTGAACGACGGCGCGTTCTCCAGCGTCGGCGGCGGCACGCAGAACGTCGCCATCGCGCGCGGGGCGATCATCGAGAACGCCATCGGCGGCAGCGGGCGCGATGTGATCATCGGCAACGATCAGGACAACCTGCTGGCGGGCAACGCCGGCTCCGACATCCTGTACGGCGGCCTGGGGGCGGATCATCTGTGGGGCGGCAAAGACGCCAACAACTTCACCGACTATTTCGTCTATCTCAACGCCAAAGAGTCGACGGTGGCGGCGTTCGACGTGATTGAAGACTTCGAGCACGGCATCGACAAGATCGATCTCTCCGGCCTGCGCTTCAACAACAGCCTGAGCGAGCTGCGCTTTATCGACAGCGGCAGCGCCTTCAGCGGCCAGAAGGGCGAGATCCAGCTCAACTTCGACGCCTTCAACGGCACCACCGATCTGCTGATGAACACCCAGAGCAACAGCTATGCCGCCGACTTCAAGATCCACGTGGTCGGGCAGGTGGAGCAGAGCGATATTCTGTTTGCCTGAGGGCGATGCAGGAGAAAGAGAAAAGGGCCGAACGGCCCTTTTTTTACGGCTGGGCCGCCGCGGCGCTTTCCGCCACGAAGGAGCCGGTTTTCACCTCACCGGCGCGGCGGTAGTGGGCCACGATCACGCCGCCGGGCGAGACCACCGATTGGGCCAGCGTGAAGGCCGCCGGCGCCGCGTTGTCATCGAACAGCCTTTTGCCGCCGCCGAGCAGCACCGGGTAGGTGAGCAGGCGCAGTTCGTCCACCAGATCGTTGGCCAGCAGCTGTTGCATCAGCGTGCTGCTGCCCTGCACCAGCAGTACCGGCCCCTGCGCGCGTTTCAGCTCGCGCAGCCGGGCAAGGATGTCCCGCCCCAGCCACTGGCTGTTCTGCCACGTCAGCGTCTCGCCGTGGTGGGTGGCGACGTACTTGGTGGCCTGATTGAACACGCGGGCGATATCGGCGGATAACGGGTCGGCCTCGTCGGTGATCTGCGGCCAGTAGCCGGCGAAAATGTCGTAGGTGCGCCGCCCCAGCAGCAGATCGAACGGCGCGGAGAAAAGATCGCCCATCGTTTCCGCAATGGCGTCATCCCAGTAGGGGGCTGTCCAGCCGCCGAAGCGAAAGCCGCCGCTGCGGTCTTCGTCCTGCCCGCCGGGCGCCTGCATCACGCCATCGAGGCTGACGAAGGCGCTGGCAATAATCTGTCGCATGGCTGTCTCCTGCCGTTGAGTGCCAGCTGAAAGTTTAGCCGCCGCGCGGCGGCTGCGCCAACCGGCCGCTCAGGGCTGCAGCGCCTTGAGCAACGCCTGGTGGAAACGCTCCGGCTCCTCCATTTGCGGCGCATGGCCCAGCCCGGCGAACTCGATCAGCGTGGCGTGCGGGATCAGCTTCGCCGCCTGTTTGCCTAACACGTCATAATGCCCGATCCTGGCCTTGACCGCCGGCGGGGCGATATCGCTGCCGATGGCGGTAGTGTCGGCGGTACCGATCATCAGCGTGGTGGGGGTTTGCAGATCCTTGAACTCGTAGTACACCGGCTGGGTGAAGATCATGTCGTAGATCAGCGCCGAGTTCCACGCCACCAGGCGATGGCCCGGCCCGTTGTTCAGCCCGGCCAGCATATCCACCCAGCGATCGTACTCCGGCTTCCAGTTGCCGCCGTAGTAGGTGCGCTGCTCATAGTTGCGGATACCCTCGGCGGTGGTGTTCAGCTCGCGCTCGAACCATTGATCGACGCTGCGCCACGGCACGCCTTTCGCCTTCCAGTCCTCAAGGCCGATCGGGTTGACCATCACCAGCCGTTCCACCGCCTGCGGGTACATCAGGCTGTAGCGCGTGGCCAGCATGCCGCCGGTGGAGTGGCCGATGACGATGGCCTTGCTGATGTTCAGATTCTGCAGCAGGCCGTGGGTATTTTGCGCCAGCTGCTGGAAGCTGTACTGGTAATGCGCCGGCTTGGTGGAGGAGCAAAAGCCGATTTGATCGGGCGCGATGACGCGGTAACCGGCCTTGCTCAGCGCCTTGATGGTGTCCTGCCAGGTGGCGGCGCAGAAGTTTTTACCGTGCAGCAACAGCGCGGTGCGGCCGTTGGCGGCGCCTTCCGGCGGCACGTCCATATAGCCCATTTTTAACGGCTGCCCCTGCGAAGTGAAGCTGAACTGCTGCAACGGGTAAGGGTAGTGAAAACCCTGCAGCTCCGGGCCGAACTTCGGCGTTTCGGCGGCGGCGGGGAACGCGGCCAGCGTGGCGCACAGCAGCGCGCGACGGGTGAATCTCAGCATCCTGATCTCCTGAAAAACGGACGATAGCCGAGTATAGCCACAATCAGGGCGTCGGCGCGCCAGCAGTTTCAGATAATTCTGTAATGTTACGGCCCGATCCCGGGCAAGGTTCCGGCCACGGCCTTGTACACAGTGAACGCGGTCACGCCGCGCAATATTGGCGGTGCCTGATGGTTTTATTTCAAGGCTAAGTTATGCGATGCTTAAGCATTATTTATGCAAAAGGATCCTCGCATGTCCGCTTTATCCCGCTGCGCTTTCAGCGAAGGCAGCGTCGCTTTGCCGGAAGGCTATGCCGATCGCACCGTCAACGTGCTGTTGGCCGGCGATGATGTTTCCCCCTCAATCAATATTTCCCGCGATGGGCTGCAGCCGGCGGAAAACCTGGAAGGCTACGTCACCCGCCAGCTCGATGCGTTGGCGCAGGGCCTGAAAGGCTGGGCGTTTAAAAGCCGCGAGCCGGCGACGCTGGGCGATGGATTAACCGCCGGTGAATGGGTGCGCGCCAGCTACCTGCGCGACGGCAAGCGCATCTGGCAAAACCAGGCGGTGTTCGCGCTGGCGGAGGGCCGGGTGCTGGTGTTCACCCTGGCGATGGCGCGCAAGCTGACGCCGCAAGACGACGCGCTGCTGCAGCAGGTGCTGAGCAGCTACCGGGCGGCCTAACGATGAACTCTTTGCGTAAAAGGACCTTACGATGACCGAAGCGGCTCGCGTCGGCGATACCATCGGGCATTCCCATGCCCTGGCCGGCATGATTGCCGGCACGATTGTC